>RFLL01000146.1 GCA_003693905.1 Alphaproteobacteria bacterium | reverse complement strand
CCGCGACATAGACGGCATAAAGGGCGATCGGCAGCACCAGCGGCAGTATCACGTTCAACAGAATGCGAAACATCGGCGTTCCGGGCTCCGGACGACAGGGACGGGCCGATCATGCGGCCCGATGGTCGATCACGCGGCGCGGTCCATGGCGCACGCGGCGCATGAGAGCGCCCCGCGCCACTGGATCCGGATTCTGTGCGCCGGGTTCCGTGTTATAGCGCGTCCCGGCGCATCGTGGCATACCTGCCGGCCTCAACCGGCACCGGGCTCCTCGCCTCTCAGCACCTCGACCAGGTTGCGCAGCATGCCGGCGGTCGCCCCCCAGATGTAATAGTCGCGATAAGGAAAGGCATAGAACGCGCGCTCGCGGCCCTGATAGTGGCGCGTGTGGCGGCGGCAGCTTTCCGGTGCCAGAAAAAACCCGAGCGGCACCTCGAATACCTCCGCCACCTCGAAGCTGTCGGGGCTGAGTACGAGCGGCGGGCGGACCAAACCGACGAACGGCGTCACCTCGAAACCGGTACGCGTGACGTAGGTGTCGAGGCGACCAATCAGGCGCACCCTGGCTGGCGGCAGGCCGGTTTCCTCCTCGGCTTCGCGCAGGGCAGCCTGTTCCGGCCCTTCGCCGGGTTCGATCCGGCCGCCGGGAAAACTGATCTGGCCAGCATGATCGTGCAGATGATCGCTGCGCCGGGTCAGCAGGACGCTGAGCTCGTTGGGGTGCTCGACGATCGGCACCAGCACCGCGGCCGGCACCAGCGGCCGGTCCGCCGGATAGAGATCGGGGTTGAGATCGTGATCGCCACGCACCCGCGCGCCGGCCGCTGCCGGTGCGGCGCCCCCCAGTGCCCCGGCCGCGGCCAGGCGGCGTTCGATCTCGCGCGCGCTCAATCGAGGGTGCCCAGTGGAAAGAAGGTCTGTCTGCTCCATACCCCGAGGGTGTGTCTGCCGTTGATCTCGCGTTCGACCCCCAGTTCGACGAGCTGATAATAGACGGAGCGAACGATCAGCGCCTCCAGGCCGTCACGAACCAGGATATAGGGGCTGGGCTCGCCGGTGTCAGGGGCATGGACGACGCGAATCGGATGATCGGGGCCGGCTTCGATCCAGTCGTCGATATTGGTCCGGAATTTGAGCACCTGATCCTCGCCCTGGCCGCTGACGTCGAGTTCGACGGCGGTGAACGGCGCATCGTCGACGACGATGCGCCCGCGTTCGACCGGGGTCACCAGCCAGTAGGTACCGTCGGCCTCGCGCCGCAGCACCGAGGCAAACAGCCGCACGAGGGCCTTGCGCCCGATCGGAGAGCCCTGATAGTACCACGTCCCGTCGCGTCCGATTCGAATGTCGAAATCGCCGCAAAATGGCAAACTCTGCGCCGGATCCGCGCCGGGCGCAGGGCGCTGGTCAGACGGCGCCGAAACGCCTATCTTTTCATTCGTACCCGTTGAACGCGCGTCGGTTGAACGCGATGTGTCTTTCGTCATGGGCGTGCATCCCGACCTCGACCCCCTACCCCTCAGGAGCCGGTTTTTGTGACAACGAACCCAACCGTTTCCCTTCACGATCGGCCGGCGGCGGAGGTTGCCGCCGAGATCGAACAACTCGGCCACCGGCTGCAAAGCGTGCGCGACAGCATCAGCCGCATCATCTTCGGCCAGCAGGAAGTCGTCGATCAGACTCTTATCACGCTCCTGGCCGGCGGGCACGCCCTGCTGATCGGCGTACCCGGTCTGGCCAAGACGCGCCTGGTCGAAACGCTGGGCACCGTGTTCGGTCTCGAGGACAAGCGCGTGCAGTGCACGCCCGACTTGATGCCGGCGGACATCCTCGGCTCCGAGGTGCTGGAGGAAGGCGAAGGCGGGCGGCGCTCGTTCCGTTTCATCCCCGGGCCGGTGTTCTGCCAGCTTCTGATGGCCGACGAAATCAATCGCGCCAGCCCGCGCACCCAGTCGGCGCTGCTCCAGGCGATGCAGGAACAGCGCGTGACCGTGGCCGGCCACGGCCACGAGCTGCCGCGGCCGTTCCACGTGCTGGCGACTCAGAACCCGTTGGAGCAGGAAGGCACCTATCCTCTGCCTGAGGCGCAGCTTGACCGTTTCCTGATGGAGATCGACGTCGGCTATCCCGATATCGAGGCCGAACGGCGCATGCTGCTGGCCACCACCGGTGCCGAGGAAGCCGCCGCGGTACCGGTGATGACGGCCGACGAGCTGATGGCCGCGCAGCGCCTGGTGCGCCGGGTTCCGGTCGGCGAGACCGTGGTCGAGACGATCCTGGCGCTGGTGCGCGCCGGACGGCCGGAACTGAGCGACATCCCCGAGGTCTGCACGCAGGTGGCTTGGGGGCCGGGGCCGCGTGCCAGCCAGTCGCTGATGCTGGCGTGCCGGGCGCGGGCTCTGCTCGACGGGCGTCTGGCTCCGTCGGTGGACGACGTCCTGGCACTGGCCGGACCGGTGCTGCGCCATCGCATGGCGCTCAACTTCGCCGCCCAGGCCGAAGGAATCGGGATCGACGACATTATCACCCGCCTGTGCGCCCCCTTCACATGATGCCGGTCGCATGAGTCGTGCCACAATCCAGCGTCGTCAACGCGCCGAACAACTGGCGGCGACGTTGCCGCCCCTGCTGGTGGCGGCCGAACGGGTGGCCTCGACGGTGGCCCAGGGTGTGCATGGGCGACGGCGGGTCGGACAGGGGGAGACGTTCTGGCAGTTCCGCCCCTATGCGCAAGGGGATCGCCCGATCGCGATCGACTGGCGCCAGTCGGCCAAATCGGACCGGGTCTTCGTGCGCCAGACGGAATGGGAAGCCGCCCAGTCGGTATGGATCTGGCGCGACGGCTCGGCCTCGATGGACTGGCATTCGCGCGACGACCTGCCGACCAAGCGCGAACGCGCCGACCTTCTCGCCCTGGCTCTGGCGGCGCTGCTCATCCGCAGCGGCGAGCACGTGGCCTGGCTCGGAACCGGTGTTCGTCCGGCGACCGGGCGCGCCGCTCTCGGCCGGCTGGCGTTGCAGATCGAACACGGTCTCGACATCGGCGACGACGTGCCGCCGGTAGTTCCGGTCCCGCGGCACGGCCATATCGTCCTGATCGGCGATTTCCTGGCCCCGCTCGACGTCATCGAAGCGACGGTGCGCGGCTACGCCGAGGCCGGGTGTCGCGGCTTCGTCCTGCAGATTCTCGACCGTGCGGAAGAAACCCTGCCCTATCAGGGCCGGGTCCGGTTCGAAGGGCTGGAAGGCGAAGAGCCGTGGCTGCTGTCGCGGGTGGAAACGGTGCGCAGCGACTATATCGCCCGCCTCAATGCGCAACGGGCCGGGGTCCGCGCTCTGGCCCGAGCCATGAGCTGGCCCTATAGCTGCCATCGCACCGACGAGCCGCCGCAGGCGGCCCTGCTGATGATCTATGCGGCGCTGTCCGACACCATGCGCCGACACCGAAGGTAGGGCGAAAAGACAGCCATGCTGCCCATCGGTCCCATCGCCTTCGCCCAGCCGTGGATCCTTCTCGCCGCGGCCGGATTGCCGCTGATCTGGCTGTTGTTGCGGGTGACGCCGCCGGCGCCGCGGGCGCTCAGGTTCCCGGCCCTGCGCCTGTTGATCGGCCTGCGCACCCCGGAAGAGACGCCGGCGCGTACGCCGTTGTGGCTGATGCTGCTGCGGATGACCATCGCCGCTCTTATCATCCTGGGGCTGGCGCGACCGCTGCTGAACCCGGCCGCCGAGCTTGCCGGGGACGGACCGCTGTTGCTGGTGATCGACGACGGCTGGGCGGCGGCGCGCAACTGGCCGGCGCGCATGGCGGCGCTGGAGACGTGGCTGGAACGGGCCGAGCGGGCCGGACGCCCGGTCGCGCTGGTGACCACGGCACGCGACGCCACCGACCGTCCCCCCGCCTTCAGCGGTCTTCTGAGTGCGAGCGAAGCCCGCCGGATCGTCCAGGGCATGCAGCCCAAACCGTGGCCCGTCGATCGCGGCGGTGCGCTGGCGAGTCTTGAGGACGTGCGCCTGCCCAAGGGCACGCACGTGGTGTGGCTGTCCGACGGCCTCGACGACGGGAACGGCACCGCATTTGCCAATCGCCTGCGCCGGTTCGGATCGGTCGAGATGCTGCGCGACCCCGACGGCGCCCTGGCCCGTCTGGTGCTGCCGCCCGAGGCTGACGCACGCGGTCTGGCCGTGCGTCTGCGCCGGGCCGTCGCCAAGGGCGAAGACATCGCCGTCATCCTCGCCACGGCGGATGACGGCGCGCTGATCGCCCGCGTGCCCGCGACCTTCGCCGACGGAGCCGCCGAGGCCACCGTGCGTCTTGATCTGCCCAGCGAGATGCGCAATCGCATTGCGCATATCGCGATCGAAGGCGAGGCCGGCGCCGGCAGCGTTTATCTGCTCGACGAACGCTGGCGCCGGCGCCCGGTCGGTCTGGTCGCGACCAGCCCGCTCGAGGATGCCCAGCCGCTGTTGAGCGAGCTCTATTACCTGGCGCGCGCCTTGGAGCCGTTCACCGAGCTGCGTCGCGGCACCATCGACGAACTGCTTCAGCGCGATCTCGCCGTGATGGTGCTGCCCGATACCGGCACGCTTCCGGCCGCCGCACGCGACCGGATCGAGACCTGGGTCGAACGCGGCGGCGTGCTGCTGCGCTTTGCCGGCCCGCGTCTTGCCGAAACCGGAACCGCGGCGCGGGCCGAGGCCGCGGCCCTGCTGCCGGTACGGCTGCGCGGCGGCAACCGGACGCTGAGCGGCGTCCTGACCTGGGACCAGCCGGCGCGTCTGGCCCCCTTCGACGACGACAGCCCGTTCGCCAGCCTGAGCATCCCGGCGGACGTCCTGATCCAGCGTCAGGTCCTGGCCGAGCCGTCGCTCGACCTCGGCGAGCGCACCTGGGCGCGGCTGAGCGACGGGACACCGCTGGTGACGGCGGCGCGCCGCGGCGAGGGATGGGTCGTCCTGATCCACACCACGGCCAATACGGATTGGTCCAACCTGCCGCTGTCGGGTCTGTTCGTTGAAATGCTGCGCCGTATCGTGGCGCTGAGCCAGGGTGTACCCGCCGCCGCCGGCGGCAAACGCGCCCTACCGCCGATCGAGACCCTGGACGGTTTCGGGCGCCTGGGAACACCGGCACCGACGACCCTGGCCCTCGACCCGCAGGCACTGGCCGAGGGCCGGATCGGCCCGCGTCATCCGCCCGGCTATTACGGTGCCGAGGGGCTGCGCCGGGCCCACAACCTGGCTGCGGCCGAACCCGCTCTCGCCCCGATCGACGATCTGCCGCCCGGGGTGAGCGTTTCCGCCTATGCCCGCAACACCGAGGTCGACCTGATGCCGTGGCTGCTGGTGGCGGCCATGGTCCTGATGCTGGCCGATTTCTTCATCACGCTGATGCTGCGCGGGCTTCTCGGCAGGCGCAGGAGCGCCACCGTCGCCGCAGGGGCGATAGGCCTGATGCTGACACTGACGCTTGGCACCGGCAATGCGTCCGCGCAAGGTGCCGACGATGCCCGCGCCCTCGAAGCCACCCTGCTCACCCGCCTGGCCTTCGTGATCACCGGCGTGCCGGCGGTCGACGAAGTCAGCTTTGCCGGCCTCGACGGTCTGACGCGGGTTCTGGTGCGGCGCACTTCGATCGAGGCCGGACCGCCGCTGGGAGTCGATCTGGCCCGCGACGAACTCGCTTTCTTCCCCCTGCTCTATTGGCCGATCACGCCGCAGCAGCGCGATCTGAGCGAGATCGCGGTGCGCAAGGTCAACGAGTTCCTGCGCACCGGCGGCACCATTCTGTTCGACCTGCGCGAGCCCGATATCGG
>RFLL01000145.1 GCA_003693905.1 Alphaproteobacteria bacterium | reverse complement strand
GATGAGGACCGACACGGCCGAGGCGATTGCGAAGACCAGCGCGGGCTCCGGGCCGAAGATCAGCCAGACCACGAAGGCGACGATGGCGATGACCACCACCGTCGGCACGAATATCGCCGACACCCGGTCGGCCAGCCCCTGGATCGGCGCCCGGGACCGCCGCGCGTTCGACACCATCGCCACGATCTGCGCCAGCACGGTATCGGACCCGACCTTGCCTGCCTCCATGACCAGAGAGCCGTTCTTGTTGATCGTGGCGCCCGTCACCTCATCCCCCGGCCCCTTTTCCACCGGCATTGACTCGCCGGTCAGCATGCTTTCGTCCAGCGACGAGCGGCCCTCGATCACCGTGCCGTCGACCGGAATGGCGTCGCCGGGACGGACCCGCAGCCGGTCGCCCTCCATGATGTTCTCCAGCGGCGCATCGTATTCAGTGCCGTCCGGCAGGATGCGCCGCGCGGTCTTCGGCGCCAGATCCAGAAGCGCGCGGATCGCATCCCCGGTGCGTTCTCGCGCTCGGAGTTCCAGCACCTGGCCCACGAAGACCAACGCGACGATCACCACCGCCGCCTCGAAATAGGTGCCGACGCCGTGGCCCATCCGGTACTGTTCCGGAAACACCCCCGGCAGGAACGTCGCGACGAGCGAGTAAAGGTAGGCCGCCGCCACGCCGATGCTGATCAGCGTCCACATGTTTGGGCTGCGGTTCACAATGGAGTCCCAGCCGCGCCGGAAGAAAGGCAAGGCGGCCCAGAGGATGATCGGCGTTGCCAGCACGAACTCGAGATAACTTGCGGTCTGATGCCCGATCCAGTCGCGCACTGGCAGCGCGACCAGTTCACCCATCGTCAGGATGATGAGCGGCACCGCCGCGGCAGCCGAGATCCACATTCGGCGGGTGAAGTCGGTCAATTCCTCGCTGGGCTCGTCCGAGGGCACCACCGGCTCGAGCGCCATGCCGCAGATCGGGCAGGACCCTGGCGCATCGCGGACGATCTCGGGATGCATCGGACAGGTGTACTGGACGTTGGCCGGAGCAGCCTTCTTCTGTCCGGCGGCCCGGCCCGAGGCGTAGAACCACGGATCCGCCTTGAACTTCGTCTGGCACTTCTCCGAGCAGAAATGAAAAGTCTCGTCCTGGAACTCGGCGTGACGCCCGTCCGGCTTGACCGCGACCGTCATCCCGCAGACCGGGTCCTTTGCCGTCTCTGTCCCCGCCGGAATGTCGGGCGCCGCGTGATGATGATGATCATGCTCCATGGTCTGCCAGCCTTTCGATCTCTTGTTTCAGCTTGCCGGTTCCAGCCGTTGGAAGCTCAAGCTCTTTTCAATGGTGGTCGTGAGCGCCTTCCAGGGCGGGATTCCGTGCGAGGAAGATTCCGACGAACAGGAACACCAGCGCCATGCCGATCGCACCCAGGACGACGATCAAGGGGTCGGACTGCCATTTCATCGCGGCGAAGGCGGCCAGCACCACGGCATCAAGTGCGATTGCCGTCAGCAACACCCAGCCCCGAGCGCCGATTTCTTCGCGCAGATGCCGGAACACGCCGAAATGGATGATCATGTCCATCACCAGATAGAAGAAGGCCCCGAGCGAGGCGATGCGGCTGAGGTCGAAGAAGACCGTCAGGAAGCCCGCGATCACGACGGTGTAGACGAGCGTGTGGTCCTTGATAGTGCCCGGCATCCCGAAATGGCTGTGCGGGATCATCTTCATGTCGGTCAGCATCGCCAGCATCCGCGAGACCGCGAACACGCTGGCGATCAGACCCGAGGCAGTGGCCACCAGCGCCAGCGCCACCGTCAGGTAGAAGCCGATCTGCCCGAGGGCGGGCTGGGCCGCTTCAGCCAGCGCATAGTCCTTCGCCGCCACGATGCGGTCGAGCGGCAGGCTGGAGCCGACGGCGAAGGCGACCAGCAGATAGACGACGACGCAGATGGCGATCGACAGGACGATGGCCCGGCCCACATTGCGGTGCGGGTCGGTGACCTCGGCGCCGCTGTTGGTGATGGTCGTGAACCCCTTGAAGGCGAGAATGGACAGCGCGACCGACGCCACGAACCCACCCGCACGAAAATCTCCGCCCGACGCTTCGAACGAAATGCCGCTGGCCCACAGACCGGCCGCCCCGAACAGCGCAATGCCGCCCACCTTGAGAATGGCCATGATAATGGACAGCAGCCCGACCGACCGGTTGCCAGAGACGTTCACGAGATAGGCGAAGACGATCAGCCCCACGCCGAGGACCGGCACGAGAATGCTGTCCGGATCGCCGCCGAAGGCTCGCAGGGTGTAGGTTCCGAAGGTGCGAGCGACGAGGCTTTCGTTGATGACCATCGACAGCGCCATCAGGAGAGCTGCGCCCGCCGCGACCGTCGTCGGTCCGTAGGCTTTCTTCAGGATCATCCCGATGCCGCCCGCAGACGGGTATGCGTTCGACATCTTGATATAGGTGTAGGCGCTGAAGGCGGTCACGATGGCGCCGACCACGAACGAGAGCGGGAAGAGAGGCCCGGCGAGTTCGGCGATCTGGCCGGTCAGCGCGAAGATGCCCGCGCCG
>RFLL01000144.1 GCA_003693905.1 Alphaproteobacteria bacterium | reverse complement strand
GTATCGGGCTGCTCGGGGGGTCGTTCAATCCGGCCCACGACGGACACTTGGCGATCACCCTGACCGCTCTTTCCCGGCTGCGCCTCGACCGGGTGTGGTGGCTGGTCTCGCCGCAGAACCCCCTGAAACCGCGCACCGACATGGCGCCGCTGGCGGAACGGGTGGCCGGGGCCCGGGCCCTGGCCCGTCATCCCCGCATCGTGGTCGGAGCGATCGAAGCGCTCCTCGGCACCGTCTATACGGTCGACACCGCCACCGCGCTGATCCGGCGCTTTCCTTGCGTGCATTTCGTGTGGTTGATGGGCGCCGACAACCTCGAACAGGTGACGCGGTGGAAAGACTGGCCGCAATTGTTCGAAACACTGCCCGTTGCAGTTTTCGACCGCCCTTCCTATTCTTTAAGAGCGTTGGCCGCACCGGCGGCTCAGCGGTTTTCCCGCCAGCGCCTGGCCGAATCGATGGCAGGACGCTTGGCCGGGATGACCCCGCCGGCCTGGGTATTCATCCACAACCGGTTGAATCCCCAGTCATCCACCCGGATCCGGGCGGCCCGGCGCCGCCGACGCGGGTGCGGGGGCGATTGTGCATCGCACCTGCGCGGTGAGTGACGTAACATGGAGAAAACGGACCATAAGACCTCGAACCAGGGCCTCGAAGGCCGTTGCGCCCATGCGGGCTGTCAAGAATGGGTCGCTCGTCGCGAGCAGGACGTTGCTTGAGCTGATCCAGGCTTCGCTGGATGACGATCAGGCCATCGATGTCGTCGTCATCGACCTCCATGGAAAATCCACCATCGCCGACTTCATGGTCATCGCCTCCGGGCGATCGAGCCGTCATGTCGGCGCCATGGCCGAGCATCTGGGCGAAAAGATGAAACATGCCGGGGTGCCGTCGGTCTCGGTGGAAGGGGCCGAGCGTGCCGATTGGGTGCTGATCGATGGTGGCGATGTGATCGTTCATCTGTTCCGGCCGGAAGTCCGCGCGTTCTACGCCTTGGAAAAGATGTGGGGCGCGGACCTGGCGCTCGATGCCTCGACCGGTCAGCGGGCGGGCGCCTGACGGAACGACCGAGCGCAGGCCGCAACCGGGCGGACAGGCAAGGCGAAAAGCAGGACGCGGACCATGCGCATCACCCTGGCTGCCGTCGGGCGGCTCAAGAGCGGGCCGATGCGTGCGCTCTATGACGATTATGCCGGACGCCTGCGCCGCGGGCCCCTCGGTCCGCTGAGACTGAAGGAAATCGAAGCCCCGCGCGGCGCCGGCGTGCAGGAGTTGAAGCGGCGGGAAGGCGCGCTTGTGCTGGCCGCCGTGCCGGCGGGGGCGCGGCTGATCGCCCTGGATGAGGCCGGCACGTCCCTGACCAGCCGCGAGTTCGCGGCCCTGCTGGGCCGCTGGCGCGACGAAGGCGTGGGCGAGGTCGCCTTTGCCGTCGGCGGTGCCGAAGGCCTCGACGAGGCGGTTCATGCCGCGGCTGCGATGACGCTTTCGTTCGGTCCTCTGACCTGGCCCCATCTTCTGGTCCGGGTGCTGCTGGCCGAACAACTGTACCGGGCCCAGAGCATTTTAACCGGTCACCCGTACCATCGCGCCTGAACCCGGCGGCGCCGCCACCCGCCATGGCCCCAAAACCGTCGTGGCTCCGAAACCGTCGTGGTTCCGAAACCGCTATGGCGTCCTGTCGCAAATCGCCTATAAGTAAGAAAGTCATGAGCAAATCAACGATCGAGCCGATCCCGTCACCACCGTTTTCGCGGCCACGGCCCATGGTGCTGTGCATCCTGGACGGCTGGGGCTACCGCGAAGCGCGCGAGAACAATGCCATCGCCCAGGCCGAAACGCCGGTGCTGGATCACCTGTGGGCGGCCTATCCGCATGCGCTCATCCGCACCTCCGCGGGCGAAGTCGGCCTGCCGTCGGGACAGATGGGCAATTCCGAGGTCGGACACATGAACCTGGGTGCCGGGCGCATCGTCATGCAGGACCTGCCGCGGATCGACACGGCACTGGCGGACGGCTCGCTCGCCACCAATCCGGCATTGGAACGCTTCATCGCGGCGCTCAAGGCCACCAGCGGCACGGCCCACGTCATGGGCCTGATGTCGCCGGGCGGCGTCCATTCGCATCAGCGCCACATCGCCGCTCTGGCCAATACGCTGCTCGCCGCCGGCGTGCCGGTGGCGGTGCATGCCTTTCTCGACGGTCGCGACACGCCGCCGCAAAGCGCGGCCGGATATCTGAAGACGTTCCGGGCGGACGCGCCGGAGGCGGCCATTGCCACGGTGAGCGGACGCTACTATGCGATGGACCGCGACAAGCGGTGGGAGCGCACGGCCCTTGCCTATCAGGCGATGGTGGCGGCCGAAGGCAAGCACGCCGCCGACCCCGTGGCCGCGGTCGAGCAGAGCTATGCCGCCGGCGTCACCGATGAATTCGTCCGCCCGACGGTGATCGGCGACTACGGCGGCATGGTCGACGGCGACGGTATCCTGATGGCCAACTTCCGCGCCGACCGTGTGCGCCAGATTCTGCAGGCCCTGCTTGACCCGGACTTCGACGGCTTCGCCCGGACGCGGACGGTCGCATTCGCAGCCGCCCTCGGCATGACTGAATATTCCTCGCAGTTGAACGCCTTCCTCGACACCATGTTTCCGCCGCTGGAACTGCGCCACACCCTGGGGGAGGTCGTCGCCGAGGCCGGCCTGCGCCAGTTGCGCATCGCCGAGACCGAGAAGTACGCCCACGTCACCTTCTTCTTCAACGGCGGCCGTGAGGAGAAATTCCCCGGCGAGGATCGCATCCTGGTGCCCTCGCCCAAGGTTGCGACCTACGATCTGAAGCCGGAGATGTCGGCGCCGGAATTGACCGACAAGCTGGTCGCCGCCATCGACGGCGGTCGTTACGACCTGATCGTCGTCAATTATGCCAACGGCGACATGGTCGGTCATACCGGCAAGCTGGAGGCTGCAATCCGGGCCGCCGAAGCCGTGGACCGGTGCCTGGGGCGTGTCCGTGCGGCGGTGGAGCGGGCCGGCGGCGCCCTGTTGATCACCGCCGACCACGGCAATGCGGAACAGATGGCCGATCCCGAAACCGGGCAACCACACACCGCCCATACCATGAACCCGGTGCCCGCCATCCTGTTCGGCGCCACCACCGCCCTCGAAGGCGTGAGCGAGCTAGAAAACGGCCGCCTGGCGGACATCGCGCCCACGGTTCTCGACCTGATGCGTCTGCCCCGGCCGGTGGAGATGACCGGACACAGCCTGCTGCGTCGCACCGCCGAGACCGACGTGAAGCCCGGTCCCGGCGCCGCCCGCGGCGCGGCCGCGCAGTAGCGTGCGCCGACAACCGGTCAGCCGTCCGCCGATGGGCGCACGCGTCGCGTTCATTGCCACTTTCGCCGGCGCCGTCGCGTTCACTACGCCTGCTTCCGTTCCGGCCGCTGCCCAGCAGGTGCCGCAACCGCCCGCTTCTTCGGGGCCGCCGGGCGAGGATCTGCAGGCGATCGAGCGCGCCTTGCAGGTGGACCGGGAGCGGGCCCGGGCACTGGCCACCAAGGCGGCAACGCTGGCGCGCGAGATTCAGGCCTTGCGGGTGAGCTCCATCGCGGCGGCGCGCAAGGCTCAGAATCTGGAAGCCCGTCTCAGTGGCATCGAAGCCCGGCTGCGTGATCTGGCCGCCCGCGAACATGCCAAAGTCGCCGATCTGGCGGCACGGCGCCGGCAGCTCGGCCTCAGTCTGGCCGCCTTGCAGCGTATCGCCCTGCTGCCCATGGACAGCTTGACCATCGCATTCGCC
>RFLL01000143.1 GCA_003693905.1 Alphaproteobacteria bacterium | reverse complement strand
GCATCTCGGTTGCCGATTCGACGTGGACGACCCGAACCCCGGGCGGGTCGTCGAGGACGGTCGGTCCGGTGACCAGAACCGTCTCGGCGCCGAGACCCGCCAGCGCCCGGGCGATCGCATGTCCCTGACGCCCCGACGAGCGGTTGGCGATGTAGCGCACCGGATCGATCGCTTCGTGCGTCGGGCCGCTGGTGACCAGGGCCCGGTATCCGGCCAGACGCGCCTCGACGGCAAAGAACCGCTCCACCGCGGCCACGATTTCGTCCGGTTCGGCCATCCGCCCGGGGCCGTATTCGCCGCACGCCATGGCCCCTTCGCCGGGGCCGACGACATGAACGCCGCGCTCGACCAGCAGAGCCATGTTGGCCCGGGTCGCGGGATGCTGCCACATGCGCACGTTCATGGCCGGGGCGACCAGCACCGGCGTATCGGTGGCCAGCAGAGCAGTGGTCGCCAGGTCGTCGGCAAATCCGTGTGCCATCTTGGCCAGGATGTCGGCACTGGCCGGGGCGACGACGATCAGATCGGCTTCGCGCGACAGGCGGATGTGGCCCATTTCGGCTTCGTCGGTGAGTGAAAACAGATCGTCGTAGACCTTGTCTTCGCTGAGCGCGGCCAGCGACAGGGGGGTGATGAACTGTGCCCCGGCACGGGTCAGGATGCAGCGCACGGCCACCGCGCGTTCGCGCACCCGACGCACGAATTCGAGCGATTTGTAAGCCGCAATCCCGCCCGAGACGATAAGCAGCAGGCGTTTACCAGCCAGCACCGGCATATCTGTACATTTCACGGTTCACTGTCGTAGATAACCTATGCTTCCCCCGGCTGCGACGCAAGCGCGGCGTCGTCTCGTCCGGTTCCGGCCGGATTTCAGAGCGCCAGCCAGATCAGAACCAGGGCCAGGCCGGCAAACGCCGCCCACAGGGCACGCACGTGCCAGATCAACAGCGGCCCGCCGCCGGCCGCGCGCCCGGCATCGGCGCTGAACGCAGCCCCCGGCCGACCGCCGTCCCGGGCCAGGGCGGCCAGGGCGGTTTCGGCATGGGCCAGCAGGCGCGGCAGCCGTTCCAGCATCCCGGCGGTGGTTTCCGCCGCCTGGCGCACCCGGGCTTCGGGGCCGCGGTGGGCGCGCATCCATTCGGCGATCAGCGGTTCGGCGAGAGTCCAGATGTTCAGGGTCGGATCGAGGCTGCGGCTGATCCCCTCGGCCATCATCATGTTCTTCTGCAGCAGCAGAAGCTGCGGCTGGACCGGCATGTCGAAGGATTCGCTGAGACGCAGCAGCCGTGCCAGCAGCCGCGCAAACGAAATGTCGGCCAGCGGGCGGTCGAAGATCGGTTCCGAAACGGCGCGCAGGGCTTGGGCGAAGACCTCCGGCGGCCGTCCGGGCGGCAGATAGCCGGCTTCGATGTGAACCTCGGCCAAGCGGCGGTAGTCGCGCGCCAGCAGGGCCAGCAGCATGTCGGCCAGGAAGGCCCTCGTATCGCGATCGAGCCGTCCCATGATGCCGAAATCGACGGCGACGATGGCGCCGTCTTCGGCCACGAACATGTTGCCCGGGTGCTGATCGCCGTGAAAAAAGCCGTCGCGGAACACCTGGTTGAAAAAGATCGTCGCCGCCTTGGTCAGGATTTCCTCCAGGTCGAATCCGGCGGCGAGCAACGCGTCGCGGTCGTCGATAGGAATGCCGCCGACCCGGCCCATGGTCAGCACCCGGCGCGAGGTCCGCTGCCAGTCGATGGCCGGCACGCGGTAGGTCGGATCGCCGGCGAAGTTGTCGGCCAGTTCCTGGGCCGCGGCGCCTTCCAGCGCCAGGTCCATCTCGATGTTGATGATGTCCGCGAACTGGCGCACCGAGGCCACCGGACGCAGACGCCGCAGGGCGGGCTGGGTGCGTTCGATCACCTCCGCCAGCCAGTAGAGCAGCTCGAGATCGCGACGGAAGGCGCGCTCGATACCCGGTCGCAGGACCTTGACGGCGACCTCGCGCCGGATCGGGCGCACCTCGCCGCCGGTTTGCGCCTCGCGGCCGGAATCGGCATCGAGGCCGGCCTCGGGGCTGACATCGCCCGGGTCGCCATCGGCCGCGAGCGGTGCAGAATCCAGAACCGTGGCCAGATGCACCTGCGCGATCGAGGCGGCCGAGACCGGCGTGTCCTCGAACGAGTCGAACAGCTCCTCGACCGGTTGTCCAAGCTCGGCTTCGATCGTGGCCCGGGCCTGGGCGGCAGGAAACGGCGCCAGCCGGTCCTGAAGGTCGGACAGGTCGGCGGCGATTTCCTCGCCCAGAAGATCGGCGCGGGTGGACAGGAACTGCCCCAGCTTGATGAAGCTGGGGCCCAGATCGGCCAGGGCCCGGGCCAGCTTCTGCCCCGGGCGGCCATCGACCCGGCGCCGCGGCAGCAGGCGCAGAACCGCGGCCAGCCACGGCGGCAGGCGCACGTCTTCGAGCACGGCCAGCGCGTCATGATGCGCCAGGGTGCGCGCGATGACGATCAGGCGGAAGACGATGCGGACGGTGCGCAACATGGAACGGCCGCCTTCACGTCGCAGGTTGCGACAGGGGACGGGATGAAGACGAAGGGGCGCGGAAGGTCGGCATCTAGATCCGCCAGCCGGAATGGATCGCGGCGATGCCGCCGGTCAGATTGCGATGGCGCACCCGGGCAAAGCCGGCCGCGCGCAGATGCGCATCAAGCGTGTCCTGGTCGGGGAAACGGCGAATGCTTTCGACCAGGTACTGATAGGCGGCGCGGTCGTGCGTGACCACGGCGCCCAGCGCCGGCAGCACCTTGAAGGAATAGAGGTCGTAGAGATCGGACAGGGCGGGAATGACCACGCGGCTGAATTCCAGGCACAGAAAATGCCCGCCCGGACGCAGCACCCGGTAGGCTTCGACCAGGGCGGCTTCGATATGGGTCACGT
>RFLL01000142.1 GCA_003693905.1 Alphaproteobacteria bacterium | reverse complement strand
GCCACGCCGTGGCACCGAGCGCGGCGCCGACGACGGCGAGGCGCGCCGCCCGGTGCCGGCGGACGCGGGGGGCGAAGGCTCGTTTGTGAAAGATCCGCATGGGGCGCGGCCGTCTATGGCATCCGGCCAAGGGTGCGCAGCACGGTCCAGCGCGCGGTCATCATCGCGATGAAGGCGATGGCCAGCGGCAGAACGGCCACGGCAGCGACCTCCAGCCCCCGCGCCCGCACGAGCGCGCCCAGAGCCTCGAAGCGGCCGTCAAAAACGCTCCACACGGCAAAGATCGTCAATACCGCCATCAACAGGCCGAACACGCCGCCGCGCAGCGCCAGAGAAAGAACGTGAGACTGGAACTGTCGCGCGACATAGGAATCAAGCGCGCCGATCAGATGCAGCAGCTCGATGACCTCGCTGTGGACCGACAGGCCCATCCGGGTGGCGAAGACGACGATGGTCACGGCGCTGAGCGTGACCAGCCCGACAACCAGCAGCGCCACCGCACCGATCGAACGCACGATGGCGCGCAGACGGCCGAGCCAGGCCTGATGGTCGTCGATGCTCGCTCCCGGCGCGACGGCCGTGATCTCGCGTCCCAGCCGGGCCAGATCGGGCGGCGAGTTGCGATCGACGGTAACGGCGATCAGAGTCGGCATGGGCAGATCGGCGCTGCGCGCCGCCGCGCCCAGCCACGGCTCCAGCAGGCGTGCGATCTCGTCCGGCTCCAGGACTTCGGCGCTGATGATCCCGGGAGTTGCCAGCAGCAGCGCGATGACGCGCTCGAGCGCGCCCTGACCACCCGGCGGTTTCGTTGCCTCATCGTCGTTCGGAGGCGGGATCTGTATCGTCAGTCGCCCGGACAGTCCGGTGTCCCACCGCACCGCGACCCGGCTCAATTCCACCGCACAGACCAGCGCCAGGGTTGCGAGATAGACCATGATCGCAACCAGCCACGGCAGATGGCGGCCCGAAGGGTCGCGGTCCAGGGGAACGTCGTTGCGGCGCCGGCGCATCAGGCGGCACTCCCCTTGTCCGGTCGGACCGGCGCGGTGGCGCGGGTGACCGTCACTCGTCCGCCATCGAGGCGAAGCACCGGGTGGCGGAACCGGGCGACCAGCGATTCGTTGTGGGTCGCAATAAGGATGGTGGTGCCGAGCTTGTTCAGCTCCTCGAACAGATAGAGCAGCCGCACCGCCATGCGCTCGTCGACGTTGCCGGTCGGTTCGTCGGCAAGCAGCAGACTCGGCCGGCTGACCACGGCACGGGCAATCGCGACCCGCTGTTTCTGGCCGCCCGAAAGCGTCGGCGGGTACGAATGAAGATGATCGGCCAGACCGACCCAAGCCAGAAGTTCGGCCACGTGGCGGTCGACCTTGGCGTCGTGCTGGCCTACGACCTTGAGCGGCAGGGCGACGTTCTCCAACGCGGTCAGATGATCGAGCAGGCGGAAATCCTGAAACACGACCCCGATCTGCCGCCGCATCAGGGCGGTTTCCTTGCGCGACAGATTGTGGACGTCGCGATCGAACAGGCGGATGCGTCCGCCGGTCGGCCGTTGGGCTAGGTAGATCAGGCTCAACAGCGACGATTTGCCGGCGCCGCTCGGCCCCGTCATGAAATGGAACGACCCCGGTTCCAGATGAAACGACACATGCCGCAACACGTCCGGACCCGTTCCATAGCGCAGTGCGACATCCTCGAAGCGAACCAAATCCCCGCGGATCCTCCTGCCAAGCGGCGGCGGCGAGCATGACACAGGCGCCGCAGAGTCGTAAAGTGCGCCGCTGCGCGCGCCTTGCGCCGGAGTCGAGCCGTTCCTATAAGGGACGGATCAAGGGGGGATCGTCGGTTTCGGCCGCGACATTCGACGTAAATCTGCATGCATGTAACCTGCCCGTCCTGCGCCACCCGTTTCCTTGTCGACCCGGATGACATCGGGCCGAGGGGACGCCGGGTCCGGTGTGGCAGTTGCGGCCACGAATGGCGTCAGGATCCCGTGCCGCCGGAAACCGCTTCCACGTCCGAAGCGGCCTCGGAATCGCCCCCGGATCTCCCGGCCGGTTCGCAGCCTCGGGCAGATCCCGAATCCGGCAGCCAGGCGGCCATCGACGCCCTGTTCGACACCGCCCCGGATGCTGCGGCGGAAAGTACGGGTGGCGACGGGGATGGCGCCATGGCGGAGGCCGGGGCGCAAACACCGGCCGATGCCGAAACCGCCGCGGCCGCCGCGGCCATCGCCGCCGCCGGAAGCGCGCGAGAAACGCGCCAAACCGGCCACGGCGAGCGCATCGCGCCGCGGCCGTGGACGGCCCGCGACAACCCGGAAGACGGGGCGCGCAATGTCGTGGGTGACGATCGGCTGGACCCTGTTTCTCGTCACCGTCACCATTCTGGCCGTCGGCATCTATTTCGGGCGCGAACGGTTGATTGCCGCGGTTCCGGCCACGGCCGAGCTTTACAAGATGATCGGCCTCGACCCGACGCCGCCTCTGGGCGCCGGTCTGGAATTTCGCGACGTGAAATCGGTTCGCCGTCTGGTTGATGGTGAGCGCGTCGTGGTGATCGAAGGGGTGATCGCCAACGTGTCCGAGGTGACGCGCCCGGTGCCGACCTTGCGCGCGCGGCTCAGCGACGCCGACGGGGCCCTGCTCGACGAATGGACCTTCACCGCTGGTGCCAAATTCCTGCCGCCGGGGGGCGTGACCAGTTTCAAGACCTCGACCAGGAACGTGCCGCGCGAGGCCAACCTGTCGATCGATTTCGTGGCTAAGCCCTGATCGGCGATCTTTCTCGAATCGTGCTCCCGGTGCTCCGGGTGGATGAGGCTATGCCGCGGCGTCGGGGCTGCCGACGCCCATTCCGGCATGCGCGGGGTCGATCGTGCGCCGCGTCAGGTGGCTGAGCACGGTTTCGAAATGCGCGGGCGGCAGGTCGTCATAGACCTGGACCCAGCCCTGGATGATGCGCAGGGTGTCGCGTTCGTGCCAGCCGACCGGACGCGCCGCACGCACCTCGCGTGCGATATCAAGGGCGATGCGGAAGGCGGGGAAAAGGGACTGGGGCAGCTTCGCGCGGCGGTAAAGTGCGGCAAAGCCATCACCGCCGCCTTCCTGGATCAGGGCTTCGGCGCGGTCGAGCTTCATGCCCGACAATGCCGCCAGTCCGGCGGCCAGAAACGACAGCTTGCCGATGCAGGCCGCGCGCAGAAGCAGGCTCGGCGTTAACGTGCCTTTGGCGCGCAGGCGCGCGATCAGCGGCACCATCGCCGGGGCCGGCATCTGCGAAGGAACGGTCATGATCAGGGCTTGTTCACGGCCGTGATCGACGATCGCATCGCTCAGCGGCCGGGGCACGAAATGGCGCGCGCGCAGACGTTCACGCAGGGCCGCGCAGACCACCTCGATCAGGCGCTCGGCCACATTGGGCGGCAGCACCGACCGGTCAACCAGAAGCGTCTGTACCTCGCGGTCGGTCCCGAAATCGTCGAGGATGCGCTCATAGGTCGGTTCGCCGATCGTCGCCCCGGGGTTTTTCAGCACCGCGCAGACCACCGGCCGGCGCCCGGTTCTGACCAGGGCATCGGACACCGGTGCGGCGACGCTCGGGCGTTCGGCCACGGCGATGCACTTGGCCTCGTTCGCCCGGCGCACGATCTCGATCAGATCGTCATCGCTGAGTGCGGCCGAATGACGCAGGATGGGCAGAGCCACCGATTCGACGTCGTTGGCCAGCGTGCGGGCGATCGACTGCGGCAGGATCGCACAATGTTTGACATGCTCGGCCACCGCCCGGCGCACGTCGAGCGCGACGTGGCGGGCCAGAATGGCGACGATCGACAGGGCATATTCCCGTTCCCGGGGGCTCAGCTCCCCATCCTGGAGCAGGGTGCCGACATTGGCGGCCATTTGCGCCCGCAGGTGCGGCGAGCGGTCGACGCGAAGTCGGCGCAGGCCGGCGGGCGAAAGAAGATCGTTGCAAGTATCGTTGGACATGATCGGCCCCGGGTTGTGCGTTTTGTTTGTTATTGAGTGCCCCTGAAAAACAATTTGCCAAATAATATAGGTTTCGTCAACGAATTTTTAATGTTGTACTGTAGTAAAATTTGTCGAAAAGTAGAATAAAATTTTGTATAAATGCTCCATGTTTGCGGATGACGGCGTCTGTTATTTGTCCGGATGCGCAACCGGGTTTGCCGCGTCAGCGTTTACCAAGCATTAACCAAGCCGGCGTCAGGATGCCGGAACGCCCGCCGCCGGTGGCGGGCGATACCTTCCTGCGGGGGCTCATGGCACGTATTCTGGTTGCAGAGGACGATCTGGCGGTTCAGAGCTTTGTCGCCCGCGCGCTGGCCCATCGCGGCCACGCCGTGACAGCCGTCGGTGATGGCGTGCAGGCGCTGGAAGCCCTGAACGACGGCGCCTTCGATATTCTGTTGACCGATATCGTCATGCCCGGTCTCGACGGCATCGCTCTGGCCCTGAAGGTGGCCCGCGAATGGCCGCAGATGCCGGTTCTGCTGATGACCGGCTATGCGGCCGAGCGCCAGCGAGCCCACAACCTCGAGGAACTGATCCACGAGGTCATCACCAAGCCGTTCACCCTGACGCAGGTCTGCGATGCGGTCGAGGCGGCGCTGCAACGCCGCGACGTGGCTTCCGGGCGACACCCGGTGCGGGTGTAAAGCCCGATACCCCGGGTTGCGATATCGGTCGCAAGTCGGCCCCGGATCCTAGAACTGGCGCAGTAGGCGGTCGATGTAGTCGAGTTCGAGCGGCGGGCGGTGGCGATCGCCGCGACGCCGGCGCAGCTCATCCAGGATCTCGCGCGCCCGGCGCAATTCCATGCGGTCGGGGATTTTCACCCCCTCCAGCGCCTCGAGGCCGGTGTATCCCGGGCGCCGGCCAAAGGGGTCGCGGTTGCCGCCCGGCTGCACGCCGAGCTGCCCCGTGCCCGAGGGGCCGCCCTCGCCGAGCTGCTGCATCATCTGTTCGGCCATTGCCCGCATGCCCTGCTGCAACTGGTCGACGGCGCGGCTTTGCGGTGCGATCGCGTCGTCGGAGCGCCCGCCTTCAAGGGCGTCGCGGGCATCGCGCATGGCCCGTTCGGCGCGGCCGAGCGCACGCGGCAGATCACCGAGCTGGTCGGCCAGGCGGCGCATCATCTCGCCCAGTTCGCGGCGCAGGGCCTCCTGCCGTCTTGCATCGGCGCGGGCTGCGCCCTGCATTTCCATCGGATCGGATCCGTTCGGCCGGCCGCGTTGCGCGCGCTGAAAGCTGCGGTCGAGCAGATTGCGCTGCCGGTCCATCAGCGATTCCATGTCCTGCATCATGCGGAAGGCTTCGCGGGTGCGATCGTCCATGCCCTGGGCGAAGGGGTTGGCGCGCAGATTTTCCAGCATCTGCTGAAGCTGGGCCAGAAGATCGCGCGCGGCATCGCGCGCACCGGCGCGGGCCAGGTCGCGGGCGCGGTCGATCAATGCGCGCAGATCTTCGCTTTGCAGAATCTGCGCCTCCGGCGGCGGTGTCCCGGGGGTGTCGCCGCGGGCCATCTGTTCGCGCAACCGCTCGGCCAGCGCCTCCAGGAAGCGGTCGAGCGCCTGGCGCAACTGGTCGATCAGGCGCTCGATCTCGCGCTCATCGGCGCCGCGGGCCAGGGCTTCCATCAGCGCCTTCTGAATCTCGCGCAGATCGCGTTCGGCGATGGCCAGATCACCGTCTTCCAGATACAGCGCCGTGTCCCACAGCAGCTGCTGTACCCCGCGCACGCCTTCGGGAGTGCGATCGTAGATGAGCCGCCGTTCGGCCGAGCGCAGCGCCAGGGCGACCGCGACATCGTCGAAATAATGCGCCGGCCGGTCGTAGATCCCGGCCAGGGCACGGGCCACGGGCAGACGATCTTCCGGATGCAGGGTCAACTGCTTGCGCAGCTCCACCAGGGCCCGGGCGACGGGATGATTGAAGATGCGCTCGGGCAGAACGGTACGCGCCTCTTCGGTCGTGCCCCGGCGGCCGGTCGCATCTTCGGCGACCAGCCGGATACCGACCGCCAGCCCCGCCCACAGGTGCGGGGTCAGATCATGAAAACTCTGCCCCTCGGCACTGCGCAGGCCGATCCCGGGCAGGCCGAGATCGATCTCCATCGGCGCCGCCTCGGGCTTGTCGAGACGGCGGATGGTCGCAAACACGCGGCTCAGGCCGTAATCATCCGCGGCCCGGTATTCGAGGCGCAGCGCCGCGCGCTCGGTGCGTCCCGGCGGCGACAGGTACTCGATCGTCGGCGCGGCGTCGGCGACGGCGGTCATCGCCCATTCGGCCAGCGGCCGGCCGTTCTGTTCGATGCGCAGGCGGGTTCCGGACTCGACCGTCGCACTGACCTTGTAGACGCCGGCGGAAACCGGTGCGAAGGGGGTCGTCGCCTCGCCCACGATCAGCACCGGCGTGCCGTGGCCACCCTGAACCTG
Source organism: Alphaproteobacteria bacterium (assembly GCA_003693905.1). Taxonomy (GTDB): domain Bacteria; phylum Pseudomonadota; class Alphaproteobacteria; order Kiloniellales; family J153; genus J153. The sequence continues at coordinate 393 of RFLL01000142.1, read as the reverse complement.
GGCCAGCACCGTGCTGCCGACCGGAATCGACAGCGGCGTCGTACGCGGCCGCGCCGGGTCGAGGAACATCGGTGCCAGGCCGGTATATTGCGGCGGGTTGACCCAGACATCGGGCCGCGGCGGCGGACCGCCGGCGAAGGCCGAAAGGTCGGGGTGCAGGGCCCGGATCAGACGGCTGCCAGCGTCGTTGCCGCCCACCGCCCAGCCGACGACCAGCAGCAGCCCGACCACGGCGCGCAGTCCGTAAGGATCGGCGGCCGCCAGCCCGGCGCGCGGCGGACGCACCTTCAGGTGCGACAGGCAGGCGCGCATGCGCTGCACGTGCACGGCCCACATCGCCCGTGCCACGGCGTCCTCGGCGCCGGCGGCAAGGCGCTCGTCAAGGGCCGCCAG
>RFLL01000141.1 GCA_003693905.1 Alphaproteobacteria bacterium | reverse complement strand
TCCCATGGCCCATGCATCAAAGGGGGCCCCCACGGGGCCCGATTTCCAGCCGACGGTACGCACGCGCATCCGTCGCCTGCATCAGCGCGCCGTCACCGATCGTGCCACCGTTTATGCAATTCTCGACGCCGGTCTCGTGTGTCACGTCGGCTATGTCATCGACGGCCAGCCGTACGTGACGCCGAGCGCCTACTGGCGCGAGGGCACGCATGTCTACTGGCATGGCTCTTCAGCCAGCCGGATGCTGCGCACCCTGTGCGAAGGGGTGCCGGTGTGTTTCACCGTCGCCATGCTCGACGGGCTGGTCCTGGCCCGCTCCGGCTTTCATTCGTCGCTCAACTATCGCTCGGTGATGGCTTTCGGCGTTGCCGAGGCGCTCACCGACGAGGCGCACAAGCTGGCGGCGCTGGAGGCATTTTCCGAACGTCTGACCCCCGGACGCTGGGCCGAGCTGCGGCCGCCGACGGCGCAGGAGCTGAAGGCGACGACGGTCATGCGCCTGAACCTCGATGAAGTCGCGTGCAAGGTACGCACCGGTCCGCCCGGCGATGACGAAGCCGACTACGCTCTTGACGTGTGGGCCGGCGTCGTGCCGGTGACGACGATGATCGGCCCGCCGCAGGACGACCCCCGCCTCAAGCCCGGCGTCGCAACGCCGGATTACCTGAAGAAGATCCGGATCGAGTAACGGGGCGCTGCTGCCGGAGCCGTGGCGGCGTATCCGGATGAGAGCCGGGCGCGGGTCCTATCCGCCGCCCTGGGTACGGGCCCGGAGGGTCGCCTGGGCCTGACGGCGACGGATTTCCTCCGGCCAGGTGGATTTGATGTATTCGAGAACGGCACGGATTTCGGCGTCGCTGAGCGTGGTACCGAAGCCGGGCATGTCGGACTTGTAGCCGGGGCCGGCCAGGGCCGCCACGCCGTATTTCGTCACCGCGAAAAGCTGCTGGTCCGGATGATGCCAGGTGTGCCCGGCGGCATCGTGCGGCGGTGCCGGCAGGGTGCCGTCGGCGCGTCGCTGACGCCAGTTCGGCTGTCCTTCCAGGTTGACCCCGTGGCAGGCGGCGCAGTTGGCCTCGTACACCTGCCGACCGAGGGCGATCATCGCTTCGGTGTCGCTTTCCGGCGGCGGGCTGCGCCAGAACGCAAACCCGGCCACTGCTGCACCGAGGCCCAGCAGCCCGAGCGCGGCAACGGTCAGAGCCGGGTGCCGGGTACGTGGCCGCTGTTTCGCTCGTGATCTTTTTCCGCTCTTGGCCATGCTGTTTTTCTTCTCCGTCACCTGTCCACGGTGAGCACCACCTTGCCCGTGGAGCGTCGTTCCTTGAGCAGCATCAGTGCTTCGGACGCACGCTCCAGCGGCAGGGCATGCGATACGTGTGGCCGGATTTTGCCTGCGGCATGCCAGGCGAACAACGCTTCGCACTGGGCGCGCAGCATTGCCGGGGCGTGGCGCCGGTACGAGCCCCAGTAGAACCCGATAGCGCTGATGTTCTTGACCAGCAGGATGTTGGCCGGGATCTGCGGAATGCGACCGGAGGCGAAACCGATGACCACCAGCCGCGCGCCCCAGGCCGCGGCCCGCAGCGACACATCGAACATGTCGCCGCCGACGGGGTCGAACACGACGTCGGCGCCGCCGCGGGGACCGGCGATGTCCTTGACACGGCTGCGGACGTCTTCGGTTTCGGTATCGATGAGAAAATCTGCTCCGTGATCGTGCGCCACGGCCAGCCGCCCGACCCCGCGGGCGGTGGCGATGACCGTGGCACCCAGCGCCTTGCCGACCTCGACCGCGGCCAGCCCGACGCCGCCGGCGGCGCCGTGCACCAGCAGCAGCTCGCCCGGCTTCAGATCCGCGCGCCACACTAGGGCACCGTGGGCGGTGCCATAGGTGACGAGAAGGGCCGCGGCCGTGACGAAATCCATCTCGTCCGGGATGGGAGCGACGATTTCGGCCGGGGCCAGTGCCGCTTCGGCGAAGGCGCCGGTTTCGCTCAACGCCAGCACGCGCGTGCCGGGCGGCGGTCCGGCAACACCGGGGCCGAGCGCCTCGACCGTACCCGCCGCCTCCATCCCGGGACTGAACGGAAACGCCGGGCGCTCCTGGTATTTGCCGGCAATCAGCAGGATGTCGGCGAAGTTGACGCCGGCGGCGTGGACCGCGATGCGGATCTGCCCGGGGCCCGGCTGCGGGCGGGCGACGGTCTCCAGGGTCAGGACGTCGGGGTCGCCGCGGCGCCGGCACACGACGGCACGCATCGTCCGCGCTTCGGGATCGGGGCCGGGCGCGCTCACAGGCCCGCCGCTCCGCCGGCGATGCGCACCTCGCCCACGCGCGTGCCGGCCCGATTGTGGAGCGGGGTCCGGTGCAGGCCGGCGGCCTCTATCCCCGGCACCCCGAAGCGGATCAGGGCTGCGGCCATGGCCACCTCGGCGGCCCGGGTGGCGCCGTCCTCGACCTTGAGGGCGATGCCCAGCCCGGAGTCCGGGATCGCCGCGCAGAACACGCCTTCGGCTCCGGTCTTGACCACGGCCCGGGCGTCCGCGGCCTCGATGGCGCGGGTGCAGAATCGTCCGCTGCCGGCGACCATGAACGGTTCGCCCGTCATGGCGGCGCGCAGGCGCGTACAGGCATCCTGGCGCACCTGCGGCTGATCGTGCGGATCGGCAAACCGCGCCATGGCCAATGCCAGATTGCCGAGAGGGATGCCGATCACCGGGATGCCGCAGCCGTCGATGCCGCGCGGCGCGGCGCCGAGATCGAGGCCGGTCATCGCTTCGAGCACACCGAGGACCCGTTGCTGCACCGGATGCTCAAAGCGGATGTAGCCGCGCGTCGGCACGTCGAGGTGGCGGGCGACGGTGAGGAATCCGGCGTGTTTGCCGGAACAGTTGTTGTGCAGCGCACTTGGCGCCTGGCCGGCGCGGATCAGCGCTTCGGCCGTCGGCCGGTGGTAAGGCGGGTGAACGCCGCATTCCAGGTCCGCGACGGTGCAGCCGATGCGGCGCAGCCAGGCTTCGACGACTTCGGTATGGCGCGGTTCGCCGTTGTGGCTGGCACAGGCCAGGGCCAGCGCCCGGTCGTCGAGGGTAAAGGCCGCGGCCGCCCCGGTTTCGATCAACGGCAGGGCCTGAAGCGGCTTGATCGCCGATCGCGGATAGATCGGCCGCTCGACATCGCCGCGCGCCAGTACCACGTGCCCGCCGGCATCGACCACGGCGATGGCAACCCGGTGACGGCTTTCGACCATGGCCCCGCGGGTCACCTCGACGATGACCGGAGGGGCGAGGGGCGCGGCACCGGCGCGCAGGATACCCTGATCGCCCGCGACCCGGGCCGGGGCGTTGTCGGAGTCGGTTCTGTCACACACGTGTGGGCATCTCACGCAGGGTGATCCAGGCGCACGACAAGGCGCCGGGACTTCCCGTCCACGCACGCCCGTACCTTCAAACTTGCACCGGTCCACCTGCCCATGCAAGGTTTCGCGCCATGCGTGGATATTTCGCGATCGGAGTTGAGGGCATCAGCAAGCCGCTGAACCTGGGCAACCTCATGCGCTCGGCCCATGCCTTCGGCGCCAGCTTCTTTTTCGTCGTCGACCCGGCTTTCGCGGTGGAGGAAACGCGGGCCTCCGATACCTCGGATTCGAGCCAGCATCTGCCGCTTTACGTCTATCACGGCGCCGATGAGCTGACCCTGCCGCGCGGATGTGCGCTGGTCGGCGTGGAGCTGAGCGACGATGCGATCGACCTGCCGAGCTTCCCTCACCCCATGGCGGCGGCTTATGTTCTGGGGCCGGAACGCGGCAGCTTGTCGCCGGCGCTGATTGCACGCTGCGATCATGTGGTCAAGATTCCGACCAAATTCTGCGTCAATGTCGGCGTGGCAGGGGCCATCGTCATGTACGACCGCATGCTCAGTCTCGGCCGCTTTGCGCGCCGACCACTCAATCCGCGGGCGCGGCCCGAACCACCGCCGCCGCACGTGCGCGGTGCGCCGGTCATCCGCCGCCACGCGGGAGCATCGAAGGATGCCTGAGTTCCATGTCCCCCTGCGCTGCGTCTCTCGCGTGTCCGCGACCGGACGTGCGGGACGTCAATGATTCTGGTTCCATGCGGGAAATGAAATAAACGGGATCGTCATGCTTGCCACGCTTCGCCTTCGCCATCTTCGTCCGTTCGTCGCCTCGTTTTCGTCGCTCGTCCTTGTCGTAGCCGTTCTTGCGGCGGCCCTGCCCGCACCGGGTGCGGCCCAGGGGATCACCCGCCTGGGCGATTTCGGCGACTGGTCGGCCTACAAGTTCAAGGAAAAGGGAAATACGGTCTGCTACATGGCGAGCATGCCCAAGAAATCGGAAGGCAAATACACCAAGCGCGGCGACGTCTATGCCATTGTCACCCATCGTCCGGCGGAAAAGGTCCGCGACGAGGTCAGCATCATCGCCGGCTATACCTACAAGAAGGACAGCGAGGTCAAGGTCATCATCGGCGACAGGACGTTCCGGCTGTTCACCGACAAGGACAGCGCCTGGGCGCCCGATGCGGCGGCCGACAAGGCCCTGGTTCAGGCGATGATCAAGGGCCGGACGATGGTTGTGAAGGGCACCTCCGCCCGCGGAACCCTGACCACCGATACCTATTCCCTGAACGGGTTCACCAAAACCTACCGTACGATCACCAAGGCGTGCGGGCTGTGAGGCCGGGATCGTCCTCCGGGCTTTCGCCGATCCACGCCCGGCCCGTATAATTCATGTGATGAGCACGCTTGAACACGTCCGCGCCTTCGCGCCGCCGGTCGAGGACGGGGCCCGGCCGCGCAACCTGGTCGGCCTGTCGCGCGCCGAGCTGGCCGAGGCGGTGGCGGCGATGGGTGAACCGGCGTTTCGCGCCCGCCAGTTGTGGCACTGGATCTACCACCGCGGCGCCACCGACTTTGCCGCCATGACGTCGTTGTCGAAAACGTTCCGGGCGCGCCTGGCCGAGCGCTTCACGATCCGGCGTCCGGCGGTGGCGACGGCCCAGGCCTCCGTCGACGGCACGCGCAAGTGGCTTCTGCGTCTTGGCGACGCTCAGGAAATCGAGACCGTCCATATTCCCGACGATGACCGTGGCACCCTGTGCGTGTCGAGTCAGGTCGGGTGCACCCTGACCTGCCGTTTCTGCCACACCGGGACGCAGCGGCTGGTCCGTAATCTGTCGGCGGCGGAAATCGTGGCCCAGGTCATGCTGGCACGTGATGAACTGGGCGACTGGGGGGCCCGGGCCGACGAGCGGCAGGTGACCAACCTGGTCCTCATGGGCATGGGCGAGCCGCTGTACAACTACGACAACGTGGCCAAGGCGCTGCGCATCCTGATGCATCCGGAGGGGCTCAGCTTTTCCAAGCGCAAGATCACGCTTTCGACCTCCGGCGTGGTGCCGATGATGGCCCGCTGCGGCGCCGAGCTGGGCGTCAATCTGGCGGTGTCATTGCATGCGGTGAGCGACGAATTGCGCGATGTTCTGGTGCCGATCAACCGCAAATACCCGCTGCGCGAGCTGATGGCGGCCTGCCGGGCCTATCCCGGGGTTCACAACGCGCGGCGCATCACCTTCGAGTACGTGATGCTGAAGGGCGTCAACGACAGCCCCGCCGATGCCCGGGCGCTGGTGCGTCTGCTGGAGGGAATCCCGGCCAAGGTCAACCTGATCCCGTTCAACCCGTGGCCGGGGGCACCCTACGAATGCGCCTCGGCGATGGCGATCGAACGGTTCGCCCGGATCCTCAACGAGGCCCATCTGGCGGCTCCGGTGCGCGCGCCGCGCGGGCGCGACATCATGGCCGCCTGCGGGCAGCTCAGAAGCGCCAGCCGCCGCCTGAAAAAGAGCGAACGCGACAGGCTGACCGCACCGGCCTGATCCCCGGGCCGCCGGCGCAAGGACGGATCGACCCGGGGAACGACAGGTGTGATCAGGATTGGTGGGGGTGGGCGCTCAGACCTTTTCGACCAGTTCGATGCGGAAGGTCAGGTCTTCGCCGGCCAGCGGATGGTTGGCGTCGAGGGTCACCGTCTCGTCGTCGAGGGCAACCACGGTCAGACGGATCGGCTCGCCTTCGGGGCCGCGCACGAACACCGCGCCCCCGACCTCGAGCTCGATTTCCGGCGGCACCTGCGCCCGCGAAACCTTGTGCAGCAGATCGTTGCGGTGCGGCCCGTAGGCCTCGTCGGCAGGGATGGTGACGGTTTTGCTTTCGCCCGCCTCCATGCCGACCAGGGCCTCCTCGAATCCGGGAATCACGCGCCCTTCGCCGATGGTGACGGTAATCGGTTCCTGGCCCTCGGAGGAGTCGAACTGCGATCCGTCCTTCAGAGTGCCCGTGTAGTGAACGCGGACGGTATCGCCCTGCGCTGCTTTCGTCATATAGCTTCTCCGTAGTTGTCAGTGGGCCCTGCGGCCCGATGCCCCCCCAGTGCCTTCTATCGTTCTGCCCCGCATCGCTTCGTACGGTCCTGCCCGATCCTCCGGCTCGTGGAGCGGGCGTTCTAATCGACCAGACGCAGGTTGCCGGCGGAATTGCGTCCGCGCTTGTCACGCACCATGTCGAATTCCACCGCCTGGCCTTCCTGGAGGGTGGACAGACCTGCGCTTTCCATGGCCGAGATGTGGATGAACACATCCTTCGAGCCGTCTTCGGGCTGAATGAACCCGTAGCCCTTGACGGGGTTGAACCACTTGATCGTGCCTTTGTGCATATACGTATCCCTTGCAAAGTCATGGCACCCGCCGGTTGCGACGAGAGCCGTCGTGGTCGAGCTTCAACAAGGGAGATCGAAGGGCGTCCGGGCTTCCGGACGGACATGGGTCGTCCCGCCCGGCGCTCAGGGAAATCGCTGCCAAAACCCGCTCGTCCCCGATTAAACGGGGTTGGACGGCGGAATGCAACGAAACTTTGGCCCCGCGGATGCAGCGGATGTGTCGGGGCTTGCCCCCGATCGGGCGGCGCCTATACTCCGCGCCGCCTGCCCCGCGGGCGCGGCCGGCCTCGAGGGTGATGGCAGAGCGAGACGATTCAAGGCGGATCGGCGATGAGCGATATCAAGGACGTGAAAAAAGTGGTGCTCGCCTACTCGGGCGGCCTGGACACCTCGGTCATCCTCAAATGGCTTCAGGAAACCTACGGCTGCGAGGTGGTCACGTTCACTGCCGATCTCGGCCAGGGCGAAGATCTCGAGCCGGCCCGGCGCAAGGCCGAGATGCTGGGCATCAAGGAAATTTACATCGAGGACCTGCGTGAAGAGTTCGTGCGCGACTACGTGTTTCCGATGTTCCGCGCCAATGCTCTGTACGAGGGCGTCTATCTGCTCGGCACCGCGATTGCGCGCCCGCTCATCGCCAAGCGTCAGATCGAGATCGCGGCCGAAACCGGGGCCGACGCCGTGTGTCACGGCGCCACCGGCAAGGGCAACGACCAGGTCCGTTTCGAGCTTGGCTATTACGCCCTCAATCCGGGCATCAAGGTGATCGCGCCGTGGCGCGAATGGGATCTGACCAGCCGCACCAGACTGATCGAGTTCGCCGAGAAGCATCAGATCCCGATCGCCAAGGACAAGCGCGGCGAAGCGCCGTTCTCGGTCGATGCCAACCTGCTCCACATCTCGGCCGAGGGCAAGGTGCTGGAAGATCCGTGGCAGGCGCCCGAGGAATACGTCTTTTCCCGCACCGTGGCGCCCGAAGCCGCACCCGATACGCCGCGCGTGATCGAGATCGAGTTCGAAAAGGGGGATCCGGTGGCCGTCGACGGCGAGCGCCTGTCGCCGGCGGCGCTGCTGGCGCGGCTCAACGAAGTCGCCGGGGCCAACGGCATCGGCCGCGTCGATCTGGTCGAAAACCGCTTCGTCGGGATGAAAAGCCGCGGCGTCTATGAAACTCCCGGCGGGACGGTGCTGCTGGCCGCGCACCGGGCGATCGAATCGCTGACCCTCGACCGCGGCGCCGCACACCTCAAGGACGAGCTGATGCCGCGCTATGCCGAGCTCATCTACAACGGTTTCTGGTTCAGCCCCGAACGCGAAATGCTTCAGGCCCTGATTGACAGGAGCCAGGAAGCGGTAAACGGCACCGTGCGTTTGAAGCTGTACAAGGGCAACGTGATCGTCGAAGGGCGCAAATCGCCGAACTCGCTCTACAGCCTCGAACACGTCACGTTCGAGGAGGATTCGGTCTACGACCAGCGCGATGCCGAAGGCTTCATCAAGCTGAACGCGCTGCGCCTGCGTCTGCTTCGTCGCCGCGGCGGTTGAACGGGAGCCGCTTTCCCTACGGTACCGGCAGGGCGCTGACGCCGATCAGGGTTTCGTGGGCGTGCATCAACACGACATAGAGAATCAGCCCGACGACCGGGCGCTGCCAGCCGATTCCGCGCCAGTCGAAGCGCGTGTGCCCGCTGAGAATGGCGGCGAACGGCACCACGCTGGTGGTCAGCCGGGTCGGCCCCCACGCTGCGCCCAGGGCCTCCTCGCGCCGCACGTCGATATGTGCCATGCCGCCCAGGCTGAGAACCAGGATCCCGCCCATCAGAATCATGCTGGCGCCGTCGCCGTTGACGGCGAGGTGGGACAGCGCCCATAGCGCAAAGCCCCACAGGGCGGGGTGGCGGGTGACGCTGAGAATCCCCGGCGCCGGGTGGCCG
>RFLL01000140.1 GCA_003693905.1 Alphaproteobacteria bacterium | reverse complement strand
GTGCCGGGCGCGGCGGGGCCGCGGCAGCGCGGGTCGGCGGCGGTACCGTGAGATGACTGCGCGGTGGTTTGAGCGGGGGATAAAGCAGCGTTCCCGGCCGGGTGACCATCAGTTGCCCGGTATCCGGTTGCCGGTAAACGGTGCCGGGGATGCCGCCCCCGACGGACGGAGCTCCGGCGCCGGCGGCGCGCGGCGACGATGACCACGGCGGGGCCGGCGCTGCTCCGCCGGGGCCGATCACCTGCGGCCCGGCGCTGTACGGCAGACTCGGTCCGGGGCCAAGGGCGTTCAAAGCGTCGTCATTGATGACCACCGCTGCCGGCGGTTTCCCGACCGTCACCGGGGCGTGCGATACGGTTGCCGCCCCCGATCCCGAGCCACCGATGATGATGGGCTGTTGTCCTGCCGCCGGAAGTGCCGCTCCGGCAACCAGGGCAATTCCCCACACGACGCCAGCGCAGACCCGGCGTATCGTTCCAGCGTGCGCTTCTGTCACCCTCGGACGTCCCTCATGTTCCACCGTTGGGCGCGAGCGTCAGATGCCATGCGGATCCCCCCGTCGCTGGAGCTTTGCGTAACGCAGCTGGATTCGCCACACGAATCGGCGCCCAAGCCTAGGCCGAGTGCCGCCGTCCGACAACTGTTTTGGAACGGGCGCGCGACCCGTTTTCCGGAAGGCGCGGTTTCACGGCGCCCGCAGGATCCGGACCAGGGCCGGGTGTATGGCCTCGTTGCCGGCCAGGATGCTGGGCATGTCGAGGTCGAACGGTTTGCCGTCGATGCGACTGACGTGGCCGCCTGCTTCGCGTACCAGAACGACGCCGGCGGCGGTATCCCAGGGGGCCAGATCGCGTTCCCAGTAGCCGTCGTAGCGCCCGGCCGCGACATAGGCGAGGTCGAGCGCAGCCGACCCCCAGCGGCGGATGCCGGCGCTGACCCCGGCGACCGCCTTGAGCTCGGCGCTGAAGCGCTCGGCATCGCCGCGACCGGAAAACGGCACGCCGGTGGCAATCAGCGCCTCGTTCAGACGACGGCGCGACGAAACCCGGATGCGGCGGTCGTTGAGATAGGCACCGGCCCCCTTTTCGGCATAGAACATTTCGTCCTTGGTCGGATCGTAGATGACGCCGGCGACCAGCTCGCCGTCGTGTTCGGCGGCGATCGAGATCGCGAAGTGGGGCAGGCCGTGAAGAAAATTGCTGGTGCCGTCGAGCGGGTCGACGATCCAGCGCCGCGGTGCGCGCTCGTGCCCGGGGCTGCCGCCGCTTTCCTCCATCAGCCAGGCGTAGTCGGGCCGCGCCCGGCTCAGCTCTTCGCGCAGGATGGCCTCGGCGCGCAGATCCGCCGCCGAAACGAAGTCGGCCGGACCCTTGCGCGAGACCTGCAGGTTGGCGACCTCGCCGAAATCGCGCTTGAGCTTGCGGGCGGCCTTGTCGGCGGCGCGAATCATCACATTGAGTAGGGCCGACCTGGTGGCCATGCCGGATCTCCGGTGAAGGTTTTTCGCCCCGGGCGGAATCCGCTCGCCGGGCAGGGGAAGAAGAACGAGGCGTTCAGTCCTTGGCCCGTTCGACGTAGCTGCCGTCGGAGGTGTTGACCACGACCCGGGTGCCCGCCTCGATGTGCGGCGGCACCATGATGCGCACGCCGTTTTCCAGCACCGCCGGCTTGTAGGATGACGAGGCGGTCTGGCCTTTGACCACCGGGTCGGCCTCGACGATTTTCATCGTCACGGTGTCGGGCAGGATGACGCTGATCGGCTCGCCCTCGTAGGATTCGATGGTCACGGTCATCCCTTCCTGAAGAAAGACCGCCGGCTCGCCGATCAGTTCCCTGGGCAACGAAATCTGGTCGTAGGTTTCGTTGTCCATGAACGTGTACATGTCGCCGTCGGAGTACAGGAACTGATACTCGCGCTGGTCGAGGCGCACGCGCTCGACGTCCTCGCTGGAACGGAACCGTTCGTTCATCTTGGTGCCGTCGCGGATGTCCTTCAGTTCGACCTGAAGATAGGCCCCGCCCTTGCCGGGCTGGACGTGCTGAATTCTGACGGCGCGCCACAGGCGCCCCTTGTGCTCGATGATGTTGCCGGGACGGATTGCGTTGCCTTGAATCTTCATGGGCTCGAATCTGCAAATTGAAATGGAGATGGATGAACGGGGCCGGGGCCGCGCGGGCGCGGAAGCTAGCAGGTTGCCCGCGCGGGCGCAATCGTCGGCGCCGTTCGATTCGTGGTCGCGCTACGGGCGGTGCACGTCGCGCAGGGCGCGCTCGAGCGCCGCCACCGCCGCACCCGGCCCTTCACGATGGTTCCAGACCCAGGTATCCAGGGCGACGAAATCGGCCCCGGCCCGGGCCAGATCGCACGCCGTATCGAGATCCGTAGCGCCGAAGGCGACACAGGGCAGGGTCATCATCTCGTACCACCACGCCAGCAGCGCCGGGTCGGGCGGGGAATCGCGCTCTCCAAAGGCGACATAGTCGGCGCCCCATTCCCCGGCCACCATGGCCTCGTGGCGCACGGTCCGGCTGCCGGCGTCGATAGCGACGCCGACGATGGCGTTTTCTCCCAGCCGCCGCCGCGCCGCCCGGTAGGCGGCGCCGTCGGCCCGGCTCAGGTGCACGCCGTCGGCCCCGAGCGCGGCGGCGCGGGCGACGTCGTCGGCGATCAGAACGGCGACGTCACGGCTCTGCGCCGCAGTGCACAGGGCCTGCGCGGTTGCGGGCGCAGGCGTCCCTTCGAGCAGGACGCAGGCGACATCGCCACCGGCCAGCGCCGCCTCGAAAGTCTCCGGTCCCGGCGCCGGCACGGCGTCGGGAACGACCAGATAGAGGCGGCAGACGTCGGCTGCTTCGCTCATCGTGTCCTTGTTCTCCCGCCTTTGCTTTTGCGGCGCTGCACGGCGGCGAGCCAGCGCCGGCACGCGCTCTGCCGGTCATTATCGTGTTCGGCAAGATCGAGGGTCTCGATGTGTCCCGTCACCAGGGTCGCGCCGCAGCTTTCGGCGGCTGCGGCCAGGGAGCGCGCGACCTTGGGCCGCCCGGTAAAGCGGATCCGGCGCGCGCCCTGGCGCAGGGCGGCCAGCACGTATCCCGGCCTGTCGCCGCAGTCGACGAGGCCGGTGATGGCAACGTGTGGATATTCCTCTGCCACACGGGCGATCAGCGTGCTCAGCCACGCCGGGCCGAGATAGGTCGCCGCGCCGGGCGCGGTGGACAGTGTCACCGGGCAGCCCAGGGCCGCCGCGGCGGCGGCCGCGGCGCGGGCATCGGCCAGACAATGCACGATGATGGCACGCTCGACCATCGTCGCGTCATGGCCGCCGCGCGGGCGCGGGCGCGGGCGGGCCCGAATCTCCGCCCGTTACAGGATCTTGCCCATCGCGATGGCGACGTCGCTCATGCGGTTGGAGAAGCCCCATTCATTATCGTACCACGACAGAACCCGCACGCAGGTGTTGTCCAGCACCTGGGTCTGGGTCACGTCGAAGGTCGAACTCGCCGAGGTGTGGTTGAAGTCGCACGACACCAGCGGCGCCTCGTTGATGGCCAGGATGCCCTTGAGGCGGTTGCTCCGGGAGGCCTCGATCATCGCCGTGTTGATCTCGTCGACCGACGTCTCGCGCCTGGCTTCGATGGTCAGGTCGATCAGGCTGACGTTGGGCGTCGGCACCCGGATCGCGGTGCCGTCGAGCTTGCCTTTCAGTTCCGGCAGCACCAGTCCGACCGCCCGCGCCGCACCGGTCGAGGTCGGGATCATCGACAGCGAGGCCGCGCGCGCCCGGCGCAGGTCCTTGTGCAGGGTATCGACGGTGCGCTGGTCGCCGGTGAAGGAGTGCACCGTGGTCATGAAGCCGTGCGCGATCCCGACGGTCTGTTCCAGAACGTGGGCGACCGGAACCAGGCAGTTGGTCGTGCACGAGGCGTTGGAAACGATCGTGTGCTCGGGCGCCAGCTTGTCGTGGTTGACGCCGTAGACCACGGTCAGATCGGCGTCCGTGCACGGGGCCGAGACCAGCACCTTGCGGGCGCCGCCTTCCAGGTGTTTGGCCGCAGCTTCCTTCCTGGTGAACAGGCCGGTGCATTCGAGAACGATGTCGACGCCGAGATCGCCCCACGGCAGCTTTGCCGGGTCGCGTTCCGAAAGCACCTGAACCCGCTTGCCGTCGACGGTGATGGAATCGTCGGTGGCCTCGACCGTGCCCGGGAAGGTGCCGTGTACGGAATCGTATTTGAGGAGGTGAGCATTGGCTTCGGCCGAGCCGAGATCGTTGATGGCGACGAATTCGATATCGCTGCGCCCGCTCTCCATCGCCGCGCGCAGAACCAGACGTCCGATGCGGCCGAATCCGTTGATTCCTACTC
>RFLL01000139.1 GCA_003693905.1 Alphaproteobacteria bacterium | reverse complement strand
GTGCGGGGGTTGGCCCCGGCGGCCGGTAGGTATCGATCCAGGCGAGCGCGGCGTCAACGGTGGCGACGATGTCGCCTTCCGGCGCCGGCGGGCGCTCGATCATGACCACGGGCAGCCCGCATTTGCGCGCCGCCTCGATCTTGCCATAGGTGGCCAGGCCGCCGCTGTTTTTGGCGACAAGAACGTCGATGCCGTGTTCGGCGAACAGGACGGCTTCGTCGAAGGCCGAAAACGGACCCCGACCCAGGATCAGCATGTGGTTGGCAAGCGGTAGCGGGCGCTGCGGCGGGTCGATCAGGCGGACCAGGAACCACAGGGTTTCAAGGGCGCTGAACGCCGCGATATCGCGCTGCCCGGTGGTCAGGAAGATCCGCCGGCCCAGCTCCGGCAGCACCGTGGCCGCGGCTGCTGCGTCGGCGACCCGGATCCAGCGATCGTGCGGCTGCGCTGGCCACGGCGGGCGGCACAGCACCAGCCGCGGCACGCCCACGCGCCGGCACGCGGCAACGGCGTTGGCCGATATGGTGGCGGCGAACGGATGCGTGGCATCGATCACCAGATCGATGGCGCGGCGTTGCAGAAAGGCGGTCAGCCCGGCGACGCCGCCGAACCCGCCGCGCCGCGTCTCGCCCGGGATGGCCGCCGGGGCGCGGGTGCGCCCGGCCAGCGAGGTAATGACCGCAAGATCACGGCGGCGCGCCAGACGCATGGCCAGCGCCGCGGCTTCGCCGGTGCCGCCGAGAATGAGTACCCGCGTCGCTTCGTCGGCTGATTCAGTCATTGCCGCTGCGGCTCCGCCCCACGATGGTTCCGTCGCGGGCGACGATCACCACGTCGACATCGGTCCCGGGCCCGACCACATCCCGGGCCACGGCGCAGGCCCGCTCGGCAATCCCGTCGGCCAGCGCGAGATTTGCGCGCCGCGCCAGATCGAGGACTTCGCCGGCGGTATTGGCCGCGCGTGCTCGGGCGGTCAGCGCGGTGTCGCCGCCGGCCTCGCGCACCCGTTCGGCCAGCCAGTCGAAATCGACCTGGCTGCGTCCGGAATGCAGGTCGAGATGCCCGGCCGCAAGTTTCGCCAGCTTGGCGAAACCGCCGCCGATGCTCAGGCGCGGCACCGGGTGGCGGCGCACGTACTTGAGCAGGCCGCCGGCAAAGTCGCCCATGTCGAGCATGGCGATATCCGGCAATTCGTATAGCGCCTGTACCGCACGCTCGGAGGTCGAACCGGTGCATCCGGCGACGTGAGAAAGGCCGCTGGCGCGGGCGACATCGACGCCGCGCTGGATCGATGCAATCCAGGCCGAGCACGAATACGGAACGACGATTCCCGTGGTGCCGAGGATCGACAGCCCGCCGACGATGCCAAGACGTGGGTTCCAGGTCTTGCGGGCCAGGTGCTCGCCGCCGGGAATGGAAATTTCGATCTCAACATCGCCGCACTCGCCGCAGCGCGCGGCAATGTCGGCCACGGCGGCGCGCATCATGGCGCGCGGTACTGGATTGATGGCCGGTTCGCCGGGCGGCAGCGGCAGACCCGGCAGCGTCACCGTCCCCACACCTTCGCCGGCGCGGAAGACGACGCCGCGCCCCGGTGCCGCGTGTCGCACGGTGGCGACGATCAGCGCCCCGTGCGTGACGTCGGGATCGTCGCCGGCATCCTTGACCACCGCAGCCATGGCCCAGTCGTCGCCGCGGCCCTCGCGCGCCAGGGCAAAGGCGGGGCGCTGGCCGCGCGGCAGGGTAACGGTCACGGGATCGGGGAAGGTGCCGGTCAGCAGGGCGGTATAGGCCGCACTGGCCGCCGCCGTGGCGCACGCTCCGGTGGTCCAGCCGCGCCGCAATGCGCCTTCGGGTGCCAGGTCGGACGGCAAGTCGGATGCTTCAGCCATGACGCGGATTCTACAGATCGCGGCGCCGGCTTGGCTAGGCGTGCCGTCGGGGGCCGGCTAGGATAGCCGGGCTCGCAAGGGAGGATCTCGCCCGATGACCCGTTCGCCCGACTCCCGCAGTGTCGCGCTCGACCTGCCGCCCGGTCTGTCCGCGTTCGAGCCGGGCTGGGTGTGGCTGACCGGCGCCGGACCGGGAGACGCCGGATTGTTGACGCTGCTCGGCCTGCACGCGCTCAGACATGCCGATGTGGTGGTCTATGATGCTCTGGTCGGAGCCGACGTGCTGGCGCTGGCACGGCCCGGGTGCCGGCTGGAATATGCCGGCAAACGCGGCGGCAGGCCGTCGCCGAAGCAGACCGACATCTCGCGCCGGCTGATTCAGTTCGCGCGCGAGGGGCAACGGGTGCTGCGGCTCAAGGGTGGCGATCCTTTCGTCTTCGGCCGCGGCGGCGAGGAGGCGCTGGCCCTGGTCGAGGCAGGGGTGCCGTTTCGCGTCGTCCCCGGTGTTTCCAGCGGCATCGGCGGCCTGGCCTATGCCGGCATCCCGGTCACCCACCGCGACGTCAATTCGGCCGTGACCTTCGTCACCGGCCACGATCTGTCCGGGGCCGTGCCCGACACTCTCGACTGGCCGGCGCTGGCCCGCGGCGCGCCGGTTCTGGTGTTCTACATGGCGCTCAAGCACCTTGCCCATATTGCGGCGCGGCTGATCGCCGCCGGCCGGGCGCCGGACGAGCCGGTGGCCGTGGTCAGCAAGGCGGCAAGCCCGGCCCAGAAGGTGCTGGAGACGACGCTGGCCACCTGCGCCGCCGATGCGTGCGCCGGGGGGGTCGAACCGCCGTGTCTGGTTGTGGTCGGGCGGGTCGTACGCCTGCGCGCCGGGCTCGACTGGCTGGGTGCCCTTGGCGGCCGGGTTCTGGACCCCGATCCGCTGGGCACTCGGCGCGGCCGCGACGCCGGCTGAGCGGACCGGGGGGGCGGCGGTGACGGCGCGTGGCCTGATCGTTGCCGCGCCGGCTTCGGGCAGCGGCAAGACGCTGGTGACGCTGGCGCTTTTGCGCCATCTCGCGCGCCGCGGCGTACGCGCGGCCTCGGTCAAGGTCGGACCGGACTACATCGACCCCGGCTTTCACGCGGCGGCCAGCGGGCGCGCGTGTCTCAATCTCGACACTTGGGCGATGCGCCCGCAGACGGTTTCGGCCCTGGCCGCGCAGGCGGCGCGCGGCGTCGATGTGGTGATCGGCGAAGGGGTCATGGGCCTGTTCGACGGTGCGCCGGGCGGCGGCGGCGCAACGGCGGACGTCGCTGCGCATACCGGGTGGCCGGTGGTCCTGGTCGTCGATGTGCGTGGCATGGCGGCGTCGGTCGCGGCGCTGGTCCGCGGATTCGCGGCTCACCGGGCGGATGTGCCGGTGGTCGGCCTGATCTTCAACCGGGTCGGCGGTCCGGGCCATGCCCGGACCCTGAAGGAAGCCTGTCGGCCGCTCGGTCTGCCGGTGCTGGGGTGCATCCCGCGCGATCCGGCCCTGGCGCTCCCGGCACGCCACCTGGGCCTGGTTCCGGCGTCCGAGCACGCCACACTGGGTCCGTTTTTCGAACGTGCCGCCGCGATCCTGACGGCCCACGTCGATGTCGAGGCGCTCGTTGCGCTGGCGCGTCCGCTTGTGGGCGACGGTGCGGCGCGTGATACGCCTATTCCCTTGCCGCCGCTGGGACAGCGTATCGCGGTGGCCCGGGATGACGCTTTCGCGTTCGCCTATCCGTTCGTCCTCGATGGCTGGCGCGCGGCCGGAGCCGAGGTGATGCCGTTTTCCCCGCTCGCCGACGAGGCGCCCGACGAGGACGCCGATGCTGTCTATCTGCCCGGCG
>RFLL01000138.1 GCA_003693905.1 Alphaproteobacteria bacterium | reverse complement strand
GCAATCCACCCTATATAGTAGAACAGGAAATCGATACCTTGGCGCCCGAGGTGGCGCGTTTCGAGCCCCGCACGGCACTTTCGGGCGGTTGCGACGGTCTTGATGCGTTTCGGGCACTTTTACCCCGAACGGCGCAAATTCTGGCCCCG
Source organism: Alphaproteobacteria bacterium (assembly GCA_003693905.1). Lineage (GTDB taxonomy): Bacteria > Pseudomonadota > Alphaproteobacteria > Kiloniellales > J153 > J153. The sequence goes on along the minus strand of RFLL01000138.1, from coordinate 3,217 downwards.
GGGGGCCTTCTGGTTCTCGAAGTCGGGGCGACTCAGGCTCCCGCGGTGGAACATCTGGCGGCGGCAGCGGGATTGCAACCCTTGACACGGACGCAGGATCTGGGTGGTATCGAGCGGTGTGTGGTCGTGGTCCGTCCGCACGAGACAGATCGGCGCACGGATAAAAAAAATAGTTGGAACAGCGTGGATTCCCGACTAGTTTGACGGTGTGGAGCCGATGGCTCCCGCGTTCCGCAGGAACGCCCCGCGACCCCCGATATCATGTTTGTCATGCAGACTCGCAGGATTGCCCACCGCGGCAGTCCTGAAATATCGCGAGTTTCGTTGGGTCAATCGGAAGCATACGATTTATGAGACAAGGACAAGGTGGACGACGGCCGCGCGGGCGGCCGAACCGCAAACAGCATGGCGGCGGTTCGTCGCGGCCGCACAGCTTCGACAGCAACGGCCCTGAAGGTCGGGTCCGCGGCAACGCGCATCAGGTCTATGAACGCTATGTCGCCTTGGCGCGCGATGCGCTGTCGGCGGGCGATCGTATCGCCGCGGAAACCTATTACCAGCATGCCGAGCATTATTTCCGCATCATGAATGCGAGCACGGACCCGACGCCGGAACAGATCGCCCCAAAGCGCGTCAATGAAGGCGATCGTGCGGCCGGCGCCGCTCCGGCGGCCGAAACGGCGGGAGCAGACGATGAAATCGTTGCCGGTGTTCAGCCGCAGCCTTCTGCCGACACTCGGCCACAGGCGGCCGCTGCGCGTTCGGGACCGTCCCGTACCCGGGCCGAAGCCAACGGCGGCCAGAAGGGCCCGCGCCGGCGCGGGCGTCCACGCAGCGACCCGCGCCCGCCACAGGCGGCATCTGCCGTACCGGGCGGAGCCAACGGAACGGGCGAGGCGGCCCTGCCCGGCGCGCCGGCCGGCAATGACGGCCATGGCGGCGATGCCAACAGCAGCAGGGGCAACGGCCACGCCGATGCGGCTGTTTCAAAGGCCGTGCCGGTGCCGGCAACAAACGGCGAAGTCCCCGATGTCGCTGCGCCGCCGCCGGCGGTTGCCGAGTCGGAACCGACCGACACCTGAGCTGTCGCCGCCCGCGGCATCGCTGCTGCAGCCCGAGCCGACATTTCAAACCGACTTCCCGGAATCCGAAACCGGGGAAATCACAAACCGGGGAAATCCGGAGCTTCGACTCCGGCACCATCAGTGCATTCGTGCATCGTGGTCGAGGGGAATTCCGCAAGCCCAGGGGGGCGCGGCGGGCTTCCCAGGGCAGAAGTACCTCAGAGCGGCGTGACGGGATCACCCGCAGCGATCTCACCCCCTGCGACGACTTCGGCGTAGACACCCATGTCGATGTGACCGAACCCGCGTTGGAGAAGACGCGGAATGTTCAGGTCGCGTTCGGCCGTCTTGGGATTGACGTTGGTCGCGCCGCAGCGCTCGATGCGTGCCGTCACCCGCAGGCGCACGGGGCCGATCGCAATATCCTGCCCGACCCAATTGAATTCCATCCACGGCAGCGCACCCTCGATATAGATATTGGCACGAAAGCGCAGGGGGTCGATGGCCTGCCGCGCGACCCGTTCGAGATCGTGGATGCTGTCCAGGCCGATGATCGAGACCACCTTGCCGGGGGTGTCGGAAAACATGTGCCCTGGAGATTCGACCACTCGCACCGTGCCGCGCGCCGCCGGGCCCATGAAATCGGAGAAGAACTGGCCGATCAGGGTCCGGCCCAGCGGTTGCGTCACGTCGGCGCGAAGAACCCGGCGGCCGGCGCGATGCAGGGTCACAATCCCGCTTTCGGCATCGAAGGTGATTGACAGTTGTGCCAGCTTTTCATCGCGCATCAGGCACAGGAAATTCGTCTTGGGCAGCCATTGCGGCGCCGTCGGGTCGAATCGTGACGCACCATGGGCCAGAGCGAAGCGCCGGTCGTGGGGCAGCCCTTCGCCGGGGGCAAGAGCGACCCGGCTCAGTGCCTCGGCGTTCAGGCCCTTGACCGGATAGCGGTAGATGGCGGCGACGGTGCTGGTCATGACAACACGGGACGGGAAGGTGGGGACAAGACGGGTTTCCTTCGCTCCGGAAGTGCAAACTAAGCGCGCCCGGACCGGGCCTGTCAACCGGAGTGGCCCGTTGGAGGCGCCACCGGTCTTCCCTCCGTCCCCCTTGCGACGAGGCCGTCATTACAGGGCATTTCAGGGTCTTGCACGGTGCTGCGGCGCACCCATATCCATTTGCAGCGGGTGACATGGGTCAACGCTGCGCCCCCTCGTGGGCCGTTACAAGGACACGAGGTACAGGGCGGTCGGCCAATGGTTGGGATCGCGCATGCCGCATGAGGCGGGTGCGCAAACACAGGGGCTAGACGATGGATCTCGAAAAATATACCGAACGTTCGCGCGGTTTCCTTCAGGCTGCTCAGGGACTGGCTCTGCGCAGCAATCACCAGCAAATCCGGCCTGAGCATCTGCTCAAGGTTCTGATCGACGACAGCGAGGGGCTGGCGGCCAACCTCATTCGTGCCGCCGGTGGCAACCCGGAACAGGCGTTGAGCGCGGTTGAAGCGGCGCTGAACAAACTGCCCCGGGTCGAAGGCTCGGGCGCCGGGCAGGCCTATCTCGGCGCCGATCTGGCCAAGGTCTGCGAGCAAGCCGAGGAACTGGCCAAGAAGGCGGGCGACAGTTTCGTCACCGCAGAGCGCCTGCTGCTGGCACTGGCCATGGCGGCGCAGACGCCGGCCGGCAAGGCGCTGGCCGAGGCCGGGGTGACGCCGCAGCGCCTCAACGAGGCCATCAACAAGCTGCGCCAGGGACGCACGGCCGATACCGCCACGGCCGAGGACACGTACGATGCCCTGAAGAAATACGCGCGCGATCTGACCGAGGCGGCGCGCGAGGGCAAGCTCGATCCGGTCATCGGCCGTGATGAAGAAATCCGGCGCACGATTCAGGTGCTTTCGCGCCGGACCAAGAACAACCCCGTTCTGATCGGCGAGCCGGGGGTCGGCAAGACGGCGATCGTCGAAGGCCTGGCGCAACGCATCGTCAACGGCGACGTGCCCGAAAGTCTGCGCAACAAGCGCCTGATGGCGCTCGACCTCGGGGCGCTGGTGGCCGGTGCCAAATTCCGCGGCGAATTCGAGGAACGCCTGAAGGCGGTTCTCAACGAGATCAAAAGCGCCGGTGATGTCATCCTGTTCATCGACGAAT
>RFLL01000137.1 GCA_003693905.1 Alphaproteobacteria bacterium | reverse complement strand
GCCCTGCGCGATCACCGGCGCGGGGCGCGCGGTGGCGATGAGGCTCGCGACATCGACCAGCATGGATTTGCCTGTGCCAGCCGTCGGCGCGTTGAACCCGTGCAGCGGCGCGGTTGGCAGCGAGCGGCGCACCAGCGCGGTCAGGATGGCCGAGAGCGCCACGGCGCGATCCCCTTCCGTCACGAAGGGGAAGGTCGAGATCAGGTCCTTGAGAAAGCCGAGCGCGCGCAGCGCCATGTCCCGGTCGGGATCGCGTGGCAGCGCGGGAAACTGCACATCCTGCGGATCGAACAGCAGCCCGGTCGGTGCATCGTAGCCCGGCAGGTCCAGGATCGAGCCGTCGGCGCGCAGGGTCGGGCAGTTGATGATCCCCGTCAGCACCGGCAGACGCCACTGGCCCTCGCGCGCCAGAAAGGTCTCCGCGATCTTGTGCGGGCAGTCGGTGTTCACCCATTCGCCCGAGCGTTTGTCGAACTTCTTCCATTTCGCCGCGCGCGTGAATGCCTCGGCCATGTGGTGCGCCTTGACGTCGACCAGCCGCGGCGCGTCGACAGTGCGCCCATCTGAGACTGCCACCGGCACCATCGCCGGTCGCACCACCATACTGCCACGCTGATAGTAGCCGAGCCCCGCCTGCATCAGCGTGCCTTCGGCCATGTCGACGGCCCGGTGCAGGAAGCCTGCAAAGATGCGGATCACCGGGCGGCCGTCTCCGTCGTCATCGTCGGCTTCCTGGACGTCTGGACTACGAGCGCGCGAGCTTCGCACCCGCTCCACCCGTTCCGCGCGCCAGCCGTTCTGCCGTGCGAGCCAGAACAGCGTGCCCACGGTCACGCTGCGCACGGACGAGAAGCTGTCCCATTTCGCGGCGGTGTATCCCGGATCGTTCTTGTCCGCCCGCGCCGACCAGCTTTCCCACAAGTCGCGGCCGTCCAGGCCGAGCGCGGCGTAGAGCGCGAGTCCGACCTTGATCCAGTCGTCATAGGGCAGGTCGTCGTTGGGGATGTGTGCGACGGCTTCCTCGACCAGCTCGCGCGACGGCGCCTGGTTCCGCTTGAGCCCCGCGGCCTTTCGACCCTCGCGCTCGATCTCGCGACGGTCGGCGGTGCTGGAGCCGCCCACCTGGCGCAGATAGGCCTCGGCCGCCGCGATGAACGCCACGCACTGCTCCTTCGTCACCGGCGGCAGCTCGTTCAGCGGCACATCGAGCGGTGAACGCTCGGGCCAGCGATAGGGCGCCTTCGTGTCAGGGTGGATGCCGAAAGCGACGAACTGCTGCCCCGTCGCCAGTATCTCAACGCGCGCCGCCGTGCCGTCGAGCATGTGGAACTCCGGCGTCTGGATCTTGTCAAAGGGCTGGTCGGTCCGGAAGGCCAGCAGGATCTTGGGCGCGCGCCCGATCCGACAGGCGGGCGTCATGCCGAGCATCTCGGTCGCGATGCAGGTCACCCGGTGGGCATGCTGGGGATCGAGCACGTCGATGTCGATGCCGACCAGCGTCCCGCAGAGGAGGCCCGTGTTGGTGCAGTTGCGCTGCGCCTTCGTCCAGCGGGTGATCTCGGCTTCGTCGGCGCTAGCGCAGACGGTCTCCCAGCCCTTCATCATCGGCCGCTTGCCCGCGGCCTTCATGGCGACATGCGCGCCCAGCACCGGCACCGGGCGATAACCATGGCGATGCAGTTGCAGGCGCAGGTCGGTTGGATCCTCGGGCGCCGTGATGGACGCATCCGCGGACGCCTCATTGCTGGCCATGTCATCGGTCTTGTGGATGGCGTCCTCCATGGTTCAGTCCTCCAGCTCCCAGCCCGCGAAATCGTCTTCGCTGCGTTCCTCCTCCGTGGCCAGGCAGCCGGAGAAATGCGTTGCCCCTGTGTAGATGTGCCGGGTCAGACGCCGCGGATCGCGCCGGAGCGCACGCGTGATATGGAGGTGGCAGTCCATCTCCGAGCGTAGCCGATCCACCGCGGCAATCGTCTCGCGCGCAATGCGGCTGGTCTCGCTTTCGGGCGGGGCGGCAGCCAGGAGGCCCATGACCGCCCCACGGCAGCCGCGCAGCTTCTCGCCCAGAACGACGTGATCCCATGGCGTGAACCGATAGAGAGGGTCCATCATCGCGCGGCCTCCTGCTGCTCGATCCAGTCGAGAAGCCGCGATTTGCGCGCGCAGATCACATTGCCCATTCGGAAGGTGGGCATCCGTACCTTGGCCTCGCTGGCGTAGTAATAGACCTTCCGCCGCTCCTTCTTGTCGCCGAAGACGAAGAGCGCGATGGCGTCCGCGCCTCGCAGCAAATCCTCGGCCAGCGTCGGGCAAACCTCTCCTGTGGCGGGTCCAGCCCGCAAATGCTCCTGCATGATGTCCTCCGAAGTTTCTGGTTGGCCTCAGGCGATGCCGAGGGACGCCCGCACCCGCTGTTCGAGTTGCTCGAGATTCACCACCGCGAAGGCGCGAACCTTTGGATCAGCCACGATGCTCGCGACCTCGGCTGTCGGGACGATGCTGCCCGAGGTAAGGTCGATCTCGCCCGCGATGTTCGGGTTGGCCTCGGTGGCGCTGACCTGCCGAAAGAACATGCTGATCACGAACAGCGCCCCACGCCCTTCACGGAACCGCAACTGCGTCGTATGCATCGAGACGACCGCGGGCGAGAGACCAAGGCGGCTGAACTCGGCAATCGCGCCGAGAACAATGGCATCCTCGTAAGTGAACTTCCTTGCCTTGCCGGGCTCAACGGGGTTTTCCGGCTTGAAGTGCCCGCGAGAGATCCATGCCTCGACCTGGTAGCGGGTCAGCTGCGCCGCGTCCGCGATCTGCTGGATGGTGAATTCCTGGTCCATGACGATAACCTTTGACAGTGCGTTTGAGCTATGGGTAGATGACCTCCGACGCACTGTCAATGGTATTCGTGCGCCTGCAAAATTCGGGACTTGCCTTTCCGGCAAAGCAGAGCGTGATTGAGCGTTGGAGGACGCATATGGCGACGATCCGGAAGCGAACATTGCCCTCGGGCCTGGTGCGCTGGCAGGTGGATTTCACCGACCAGGCTGGCAAGCGCCGCTCGAAGTTGTTCCCGCGCCGGAAGGACGCCGACGTCTATCTTGTGAAGGTTCGCTCGCTGGTCGCCAACAACACCTATCTGGCTGACAGTGAGAGCATAGCCGTGGCCGACGCCGCGAGGGCGTGGCTCGACCATTGCGAGGTGCGCTGCAAGACGGGACGGCGGATGGAGCGGTCAACGTTGCGGGGCTACAGCGACTATGTGCGCCTGCACATCACGGACGCGCGGGTCGGAATCGGGGACAAGCTGATCGTCCAGCTGACCCGCCGCCATGTGAACGAGTTCCGCGACCGGCTGCTGCTGAACGGCCGATCCGAACACCTGACGCGGCGCGCGCTCTCGGTGCTGAAGCTCATCCTCGACCACGCCATCGACAACGGCCAGCTGTTCACCAACGCCGCGCAGGGCGTGCGGGTGATCAAGTCGAGCCGGATCGACTACAAGGCGCCGGTGCCGTCGAAGGAGACCATCCGCGCGTTGATCGAGGCGGCCGACGAGGATTTCAAACCCCACCTGATCGTCTCGGCGCTGACCGGCCTGCGCGCATCCGAACTGCGCGGCCTGCGCTGGCAGGACGTGGATTTCGACAAGGGTTTCATCTACGTGCGTCAACGCGCCGATGCCTACAACCAGATGGGCGAGCCGAAATCCCGCGCGGGCTATCGCGACATCCCCGCCGGGCCGATGGTGCTGAACGCCCTCCGCCGCTGGAAGCTGCGCTGCCCGAAGAGCGATCTCGGGCTGATCTTCCCCGCCCCGCGCGGCGGCGTCCTCCAGCACACCAGAACCCAGTCCCGGTTCCGCAAGCTGCAGGCAAAGGTCGGCGTGAAGCTGCGCTGGCACGACCTCCGCCATTTCGCGGTGTCGCTCTGGAT
>RFLL01000136.1 GCA_003693905.1 Alphaproteobacteria bacterium | reverse complement strand
CCGTGATGCGCACGGTATCGGCGGCGCTGGCCTGCACGCCGTCATGAACGATCAACTGGATGACGAAAGCGCCGGCAACGTCGAGCATCAGGGTCGGTGTCTTGGAGGTGGCATTCGTCAGCCCGGCGGTGCTGCCCGCCGGCTGCGAGATCAGGGTCCACTGATAGGTTAGCGGATCGCCGTTGGAATCGAAACTGCCGCCACCATTCAGGGTCACGCTCTGGCCCACGGTGACGGTGCGGTCGCTGCCGGCGTTGGCAACCGGCGGGTTGTTCACCGCGGTCACGGTCATGGTATCGGAATCGCTGAGCGTACCGTCGCTGACCGTCAGGCGCACCGTATAGGTGCCGGCGACATCGGGCGTCAGCGACGCCTGGCTGGCGGCCGCGCCGTTCAGCCCGGCCGTGCTGCCGCTCGGTCGGGTCAGGATTTCCCAGGCATAGGACAGCGAATCGCCGTCCGGGTCGGCGCTGGCGGTGCCGTTGAGGGTCACCTGGGTGCCGACGGAAACCGTCTTGTTGCTACCGGCATCGGCGATCGGCGCATCATTGGTCGGCGTCGTGCCGCCGGCCGAGGTCGGCAGCCGGTACAGCCACAAGCCTTCGTCGGGGTTCTGATAACCGGCGAACACGCCCGCTTCGTCGATGTAGATCCACTTCGAGAAGACATGCTGATTGGGCGTGGTCGGACCGGTGGTGGCGTCGTGGGTGGTCCACGTGGCGGTATCGGGATCGAAGGAATAGACGGTCTTGTCGCCGTTCCACGCCACCAGAAGCCCGCTGTCCGGGTGATAGGCGACGCCGGCGTGGGCATTGACCTCGGGCGGGACGTCGGCGAGACGGGTCATGGTGCCGAGATTGGTGGTCGAGACGGCGAACACGCCTTCCTGGCTTACCAGCAGCATGTCGTTCGAACCCGCCGGCAGCACCATCGTACCGGAAGAGTTGAGGCCCTGGCCGAGATCGCTCGGCGGCGAGAAGTTGCCGCTGACAGGATCGAAGCGGCGGATCCGGGCCGGGGTGCCCGTGGTTACGACCAGGATGGTCTTGCTGTTCGGATCGTAGGCGGTAAAGACCGGACCCGAGATGTCGCCCAGCGAGGCCACGGCGCTCCAGGACTGCAGGGTGGGGTCGAATTCCCACACCGATTCGGCGCTCGCGGTGGTGTTGGGGCAGAAGCGGGAGGTCGGGAAGACGAAGAATGTCTGGGTCTCGGGCGACCACACGATGCCGTCATAGGTGGACGAGGCGCTCGGTCCGTCGGAGGGGACCTGGCAATCAACGCCGCCGTTGCCCTGAATCGTGCGGTCGAGCACGGACGGATCGGTGATCTGGGTGAGCGCGCCGCTTTCCAGGTCGAGGCGGTAGACCTCGTTGCCGCCGTAGCTGAGGTCGCCGCCGCCCCAGAAGTACCAGGCATGGGCTTCCGGATCGAAGGCGGCGCCGGTCAGGTTGGTGAGTACGGCACGCGAGCCGGCGCTGCCCAGGATGCCCAGGCTCTGGGCCACGGCATCGGACAGGCGAAAACGGTCGAATTCGGTGTTGGGTACCTGAGCCCATTGGCCGGGGGGCGGCGCATACTGCTTGAGCTGGGCCAGCAGATCGACTTGGCTTGGCACCGGCGGTTCGTCGAAACTGGCCGGAGCCAGATCCGGAACCAGCTCGTTCTGCACGACGGGAATGCGGTCGGTACTGCTTTCGGAAGCGCCGAACAGACCGCCGACCTGCAATGCCAGGCCAGCGCTCAAGGACACGCTCGGGGGCAGGACCGGACCGCTCTGCTGCGCCGCCGCCGGCGTCGTGGTCCATGCGCCGGCCATCACGACGGCCGCCGCTCCGAGACAGAGATCACGCAGGCGCGAGAAGCGCCGCCACCGCACGCACACAGCCATGGTTATTGCCCTTTTGTGTATTGACACTTGTACACCGCACATAGACATCTTTTGTTTGCACCGCACACGGACATCGCGTATTGAATAAAATTATAGTAAAAAATGTTATTCAATTCTGATATTTTTGCGCGAAGTCCTTGTCTTTCTTGGATTTTATCGTATGGCCTTCCGTGTTAATAAATGTTGAAGGCGCTTATAGTTGACGTGTGGCAAATTTGTGTTGAGGTTCTGGCCCGGAAAAAGGTATGATTTCTCCGTTTCCTGCGGTTCCGCTCCCTTGAAAGGCGACGGCAGGGCGGGAATTTTGCGCTCCTATGGTGGCCGGGCGCCGGGCGCGACCGTTTGCCCTTCTGCATCTGCGCTCCGCGATATGCCGGACGTGGAGCGCAGGCAGCCATCGCCGCAGCAGGTGATGCAACAGGAAATGTTCATTGATTCCCGATAGATTAAGCCGGCGGCCCCTCAGTCGTCGGTTTCGGGACAGGCGATATGTGGGAAACTATTGCGTCAATCAGGCTACATGTTGTGACAAAACTGGGAGATTCGCAGTTCCCGCTGATCGGCTCCGGCCGTCATCGGTCTCGTCGCGCAAACCGGTTGCTTCGCCAGGGGATCGGCGTTATTCACCCGGCGCCGTTTCGTTGACCTGAAGAGGCACGCAAAGCCGGGGCTGCGGTCCCAGAACGTCGGTGCCCGTAAGCCCTTCCCCGGACCCGTCCACAGACAAGGTTCCACCATCCATGGATCGTCTCAAGGAACTGGAAGCCCAGTCGGTCTATATTCTGCGCGAGGCCTATGCCCGGATCGACCCGATGGCCATGCTGTGGTCGCTGGGCAAGGATTCCAACGTCATGGTGTGGCTTGCCCGCAAGGCCTTCTTCGGGCACGTGCCGTTCCCCGTTCTGCACGTCGATACCGGCAAGAAATTCAAGGAAATGTACGAATTCCGCGAGCGTTATGCCAAGGAATGGGGGCTCAACCTGCTGGTCATGGACTGCCCTCCGCTCGAGGAGATCGATCCTTCGCTGCCGCCGGCGGCCCGTTCGGCGGCGCGCAAGACGGCCGGTCTGCGCCGGGCGATCGAAGCCTACGAACTGAAGGGCATCGTCGCCGGCATTCGCCGCGACGAGCAGGCGACCCGGGCCAAGGAACGCGTGTTCAGCCCCCGCGACCTGTCGGGGACGTGGGATTTCCGCGACCAGCCGCCGGAGTTCTGGGACCAGTACAAGACCGATTTTCCGCCCGGCACGCACGTGCGCATCCACCCTTTGCTGCACTGGACGGAGGTTGACATCTGGCGCTACATCCAGCGCGAGGACATCCCCGTGGTGCCGCTTTATTTCGCGCGCGAGGGGAAACGTTATCGCTCGCTGGGCGATCAGGACATCACCAGCCCGATCGAATCGAATGCGGCCACGATCGAAGAGATCATCGCCGAGCTCGAAACAACCAAGACCTCCGAACGCGCCGGCCGTGCCATGGACCACGAACGCGAGGATGCGTTCGAGCGCCTGCGCGTCGACGGGTACATGTAACGGCAAGTCACGGATCTCATGAACACCGCTCATCGCTCCGCCGGCACGGCTCTGCTGCCGGCTCTCAAGATCGTCATCGTCGGACACGTCGATCACGGCAAGTCGACGTTGATCGGCCGTCTTCTCTACGACACCGATTCATTGCCGCCGGGCAAGGTCGAGGAGCTGGAAGCGGTCTCGGCGCGCCGCGGCATGCCGATCGAATGGTCGTTCGTGCTCGATGCCTTTCAGGCCGAGCGCGACCAGGCGGTGACCATCGACACGACCCAGATCTGGTTCAAGAGTGCGCTGCGCGAATACGTCATCATCGACGCCCCCGGGCACCGCGAATTCCTGAAGAACATGGTCAGCGGCGCCGCCGCCGCCGATGCGGCGGTGCTGGTCATCGATGCCGTCGAAGGGGTGCGCGAGACGACGCGCCGTCACGGCTATCTGCTGCATCTTCTCGGCATCCGCCAGGTCGCCGTCGTCATCAACAAGATGGATCTGGTCGATTTCGCCGAGACCCGGTTTGCCGAGGTCGCGCGCGCGGCCACGGCCTATCTCGACGAGATCGGGATCACGCCGACCGCGGTCATCCCCATCTCAGCGCGCGAGGGGGACAACGTGGCCAAGCCTTCGTCGCGCATGCCGTGGTACGAAGGAGACGGCGTGGTCGCAACACTGGACCGTTTCACCAGCGTCACCATTCCCGCCGACCAGCCGCTGCGGTTTCCGATTCAGGACGTCTACAAGTTCGATCACCGGCGGATCCTCGCCGGGCGGGTCGAATCGGGGGTTCTGCGGGTTGGTGACACGTTGCTGTTTTCGCCCTCGAACAAGACCGCGCGCGTGCGCTCCATCGAGGCATGGCACACGCCGGGAGCGCCGGTCGAGGCCCATGCCGGGGAATCGATCGGGATCACGCTCGACGATCAGATCTTCGTCGAACGCGGCGAAATCGCCAGTCACGTCGAAAATGCACCGATGCTGAGCACGGTGTTTCGGGTCAACCTGTTCTGGCTCGGCCATGAGCCCCTGGCCCCCGGCAAGACCTACAAGCTGAAGCTGGCGACCCAGGAATGCCCGGTCACAGTGCAGTCGATCGAACGGGCGATCGACCCTGAGAATCTGGCCCACCGTCACGCCGCCAGCGAGGTGCCGCGCAACGGGGTGGCGGAGGTGATTCTGCGCAGTCGTCGGGTCCTGGCGCTCGACGAATATCGCAGCATCGCCCGCTGCGGGCGCTGTGTCCTGGTCGACGGTTATGACACCGTGGGCGGGGGCATCATCTCGATGGAGGGCTATCCCGACCAGCGTCAGGCATTGCACGTCAAGGCGACCAACATCACCAGCGTCGAGCACCGCATCTCCGCTGCAGCCCGGGCCCAGCGCAACGGCCATGTCGGCGGCGTGATGTGGTTCACGGGCCTGTCGGGGGCCGGCAAATCGACCCTGGCCATGGAGGTCGAGCAGCACCTGTTCAACAAGGGCTATCACGTCTATGTGCTCGATGGCGACAACGTGCGCCGCGGCCTCAACGCCAACCTCGGCTT
>RFLL01000135.1 GCA_003693905.1 Alphaproteobacteria bacterium | reverse complement strand
GCTCGCTCGGCGGTGCCGCCGTGGCCGCCGGCGGCGGCGGTTCGCCCCGGTATACCTGCCGCTGCAACGTAGTGAGCTCGCGCTGTAGACGATCGACGCGATCGACCAGCCCGCGGATCTCGGCACTTTGCGCCCGGGCCGAATCGGACAGCGCCCAGGAAGCGGCCATCGCCGCCACCGCCAGCAGACCGATCGCCACGCGGCATCCGGGGAAGGCCCGGCCTCTCCGGCGCATCCAGGGCTCCGAAGGCCGAACGGACGCAACGCCCCCACGCATCGGGAAGACGAGTTGGACGATCATGCGCATGGCACCAGCGAACTTCATTGCGGCGGATGTCACGGGATCGGACATTGCTGTGAAAGAACGATGCACGGCTCCGGCCGGGCTTCCGGACGGGGTCCGGGCCGTGCCCGGGGCCCCGAAGCATGAGGCTCCGCGGAAGAATCGGCCCACCCGTGATTGGCCGATTTTCATGTCAGAATTAAGGCACGCGCGCCGACCCCCGTCATCCGAAGGGCCGGCGTCACGACCGCCATGATGAATAAAGCGTGAAGACCTAGTTGACGACGAAAACTGCGCGGCGGTTCTGTGCCCAGGCCCACTCGTTGGAGCCGAGGACCGCCGGGCGTTCCTTGCCATAGCTGATCGTCTTCAACCGGTTCGGCGAAATACCCAGCGCCACCAGGTAGTCGTAGACCGCGTTAGCCCGCCGTTCCCCCAAAGCCAAGTTGTATTCGCGCGTGCCGCGCTCGTCGGCGTGCCCTTCGATGGTCAGGGTTACCGCCGGATAGCTTTTGAGCCACGCGGCCAGAGCTTCGATGGTCTTGCGCGCTTCGGGCTTGAGATCGCTTTTGTCGAAGTCGAAGAACACCCGGTCCCCGACATTGACAACCAGGTGCTCCTGGGTACCGGGTGTCGGCCCCGGGATCGTCGTTGCGGCCGTCACGCCGGACGTGCTCGAAGGCGCGGTGGCGGTCGTCGATGTCGTCGTCGTGCCGGCGCCAGCGGCGCTGCCGCTATCCTGGGACGCGGTTTCGCACGCGGCCAACAGCAACGCAGCCGCAATGAACGTGAGGAACTTGAAACGCATGTGGAGTCCTCTCGAGAATCCCCCCGAAGAATTGGGTGTCGGCCGGGTCGGCCATGCAACGGCCCGCCTCGCAGCGGCCCATGAGCGAAAAACACACCCAGCGCGCCGGCACTACGCCAGCAAAGCGCGCCGACTATACCGATGCCCCCTTAGGGAATCAAGGGGGACCAGGCCGGGTCGGAGCCGTCGACCGGGGTCACCAGTTCGCGTTCGTTGAAGCCGGTGAGGTCGATCGTATAGATCTTCGACGACACCTTGCCGCGTTCGTCGGCCGGCGTCTGACGATAGAACGCCAGCACGCGCCCGTTGGGCGCCCATGTCGGCCCTTCGACGAGGAAACCTTTTGTCAACATTCGCTCTCCGGTGCCGTCGGGGCGCATCACGCCGATGTAGAATTCGCCGGCATGGATGCGCGTAAAGGCAATCAGATCGCCGCGCGGCGACCACACGGGGGTGGCGTAGCGGCCGGCGCTGAAGGTGATGCGATGAACGTTGCTACCGTCGGCCGACATGACATAGAGCTGCTGCGTGCCGCCGCGGTCGGAATTGAACACAATTTCGCGACCGTCCGGTGAGTAGCTGGGCGAGGTGTCGATCGCCGGATGGTTGGTCAGGCGCGTGATCTGCCGGGTGCGCAGGTCCATTTCATAGATTTCGGTATTGCCCTGACGTGCCAGGCTCATGATCACCTTGTTGCCGTCGGGCGAAAACCGCGGCGCAAAGGTCATGCCCGGGAAATCGCCGAGGACCTCCTGCTGGCCGGTGGTGAGGTTGAACAGGTAGACCCGCGGCACCTTGCTGACATAGGACAGATAGGTGATTTCCTGGGTCGTCGGCGAAAATCGCGGCGTCAGCACCAGCGCACCGCCATCGGTCAGAAACCGGTGATTGGCGCCGTCCTGATCCATGATCGCCAGGCGCTTGACGCGCCGGTTCTGGGGCCCGCTTTCGGCGATATAGACGATCCGGGTGTCGAAATAACCATCTTCGCCGGTCAGACGCTTGTAGATGGCATCGGCGATGATGTGCGCGACCCGGCGCCAGTTGGACGGCGTCGTGAAATAGGCCAGTCCGGTCATCTGCGATTCGGCATAGACGTCCCACAGCCGGAATTCGACCCGCAATCGTCCGTCGGCCTGAAACTGCGCTGCGCCGGTAATCAGGGCCTGGGCGTTGATAAGCCGCCAGTCGCCGAATTTGGGCGCAATGCGCAGGGTCGCCGGATCCTGGATGAAGGCACCGGGTTCGATCGGCCGGAACAGGCCGCTGCGTTCGAGGTCACCGGCGATCACCCCGGCGACATCCTTGCCCACCCGCACCTCTTCGGCCGTGTTGCCGGCAAAATCGGTCACCGCGATGGGCAGTGGTTCGACGAAGCCACGGGTGATGTCGACGACCAGCTCGGCGCGCACCGGCGCGGCAATGAAACCGACTGCCAGAACCGGCGCCGCGACGACCGCGGCAAGCACGCACCGGAGGACAGAAAACCGGGGGATTGAGGATCGAATGTCGATGTTTCTCATGTTCCGAACATTTCTCGCGGATTGAATCGAAGGGTGAGTTCGCGCCACACGTCGTACTTCTTCGGCGGCAGGCGAAACGGACTGCACTGATAAATGGCGCGCTTGGCATTGTCGGCGGCACTGCGGAAATAGCCGTCCTGCATCATGCGCACGACATCGACAACCGCGAACTTGGCGACCGAACCGTCGGGATTGAGCCAGACCCGCACTTCGACGACCAGATCCTCGGCCTGGCGCGCGCCCGGGTCGAGGCGCCAGCACCGGCTGAGCTGCTGCTGGATGGCGCGCACCATCTCGTTCTGTTCGAATACGCTGACCGTGCGCCGCGGCGCCTCGCGCGGCGGCGGCTCGGGCTTGGCCGGTCGTTCGGGCGTCGGGGCCGCTTCCCTGGCCGGCGGTGGCGGAG
>RFLL01000134.1 GCA_003693905.1 Alphaproteobacteria bacterium | reverse complement strand
GCCCAACGGGGTCTCGACGCAACCGTTGCGGGCAACGGCTTCAAGGCGGTTGACCTCGCCGAAAAAGGCGGCGACGAAGGCATTGCGGGGAGCAAAATAAAGATCGGCCGGAGGGCCGATCTGCTCCAGCCGCCCGTCGCGCAGAAGTGCGGCCCGGTCGCCCATGAACATTGCCTCCTCGGGATCATGGGTTACCATCAGGGTCGCCGCCCCGCTTTCCTTGAGCAGATGCAGAGTTTCGTCGCGGACCTGGTTGCGCAGTTGCCGGTCGAGCCCGGAAAACGGCTCGTCCAGCAGCATGACCCGCGGCTGGGGCGCCAGAGCCCGGGCCAGCGCGACCCGCTGCTGCTGGCCACCGGACAGCGTATAGGGATAGGTGTCGGCGTAATCGACCATCCCCACCCGCGACAAGGTGTGCAAGGCCCGGTCGCGCCGTTGCGTGCGCGGCAGGTCGCGCAACCCGAATTCGACATTCCCGAGCACCGTCAGATGCGGAAATAGGGCATAGTCCTGAAACACGAGCCCGACGCCGCGGCGTTCCGGCGGCACGTCGATGCGCGCATCGGCCATCACTTCGCCGTCGACCAGGACCCGCCCGCTCTGCAACGGCTCAAGCCCGGCAGCAACGCGCAGGGCCGTCGTCTTGCCGCATCCCGAGGGACCGATCAGGCAGACGAGCTCGCCGGCTGCCACGTTTAGGCTGAGCTCGCGCACCGCCTCGACGTCGCCGTAGGCGTGAGAAACGCACTCCAGAGTCAGACCATCCATGACCGGCTCGTCCGGGCGATAGCGACGTCGCGACGACTGTGGACGGCAGTCGCGGGTGTGCGATGGGAGGCAATCATGATCGCGAAGCTATTGCGCGGACTGGTCGACCGCAACCGCATGATTCAGCGAGCGATGTTTTCGCCGTCTTCGATGTCGGCAACGACCGGAGGCACCGAATCGCCGGCCTCCGCGCGACGGTCATTGTCGGCCCCCTGTTCGGGCGCGCCGTTTTCATCGGATGCTCCGCTCCCTTCGGGCACGAGATCATCCCCGAAATCGGCGGCCAACGCCTCCTCCGGGGTCGGTTCACCGTCCGCGGTTCCGGCCTCGGTATCATTGTCGTTGTCGCCGGGGTCGGTGTCTTCGCCCGCCTCGCCCGGTTGCAGCAGATGCCCGCGCGCGCCAAGGGCGGTGATCGCCGGTCGGGTGTCGATCAGGCCGGCGGCCTTGAGTTCGGCCATGCCGGGCAGACTGTCCAGACTTTCCAGCCCGAAATGGTCGAGGAAGGCTTCGGTCGTGCCCCAGGTGACCGGGCGTCCCGGTGTGCGGCGACGTCCGCGCGGCTTGATCCAGCCCGCTTCCAGCAGCGTATCCAGGGTTCCCCTGGACAGGGCGACACCGCGGATTTCCTCGATCTCGGCCCGGGTGACCGGCTGGTGATAGGCGATGATGGCCAATGTCTCGACCGCCGCGCGCGACAGCTTGCGGGTCACCGTGGTCTCGATCTGCATCAAGGGCGCGATGTCCGGTGCCGTGCGAAAGGCCCAACGCTTGCCGACCCGCACCAGGTTGACGCCGCGATTGGCATAAAGACCGCCCAGTTCCGCCATCAGTTCGTCGAGGTCGGTGCCCTCGGGCAGGTGACGGGCGATCTGATCCGGCCCCAGCGGCTCGGCCGAAGCGAACAGCAGCGCCTCGATCAGACGCAATTGCAGGAAACGGTCGGTCATGACGGCTCCGAAGGTTGGGTGCGCGCAGGGCGTACGTAGATCGGACCGAACGGCCCGTCCTGGCGCAGCTCGATGCGGCCCTGACGGGTCATCTCCAGGCTCGCCGCCAGGGTTGCGGCCACGGCCGAGCGCCACATCAGTCCGCCGCGCAGGTCCGGCGGCAGAAAGCTGGCCAGGACCTGCCATCCCGGCGTGGTGCCAAGCAGGCGGTTCAGACGCGCCAGCGCATCATCAGGCGAATAGAGGTCGCTGGGGTCGATGCGCAGACTGCGGCTTTCGTCATGGCGACGGATGTGCCCATAGGCCCGCAGCAGTTCATACAGAGAGACGTCATAGGTCGTGGTCGCGACGACACGCAGCGGTGCCGGCTCGCCACGTGCAAATACCTCGCGGCCCAGGCGCGGCAACGCCATCAGACGCGCACCGGCATCCTGCATGGCCTGCAGGCGCTGCAACTGGAACTTGAGTGCAGCGGCCATCTCGGCGCCGCTCGGCTCTTCGTCTCCCGCCGGTGCCGGCAGCAGCAGACGCGATTTCAGATAGGCCAGCCACGCCGCCATGACCAGGTAATCGGCGGCAAGCTCCAGACGCAGATGCCGTGCCCGGCTGACGAAGCTCAGGTACTGATCGGCCAGCGCCAGGATCGAAATCTTGGTGACATCGACCTTCTGCTCCCGTGCCAGGCTCAGCAGGACGTCGATCGGCCCTTCGTAGCCTTCGAGATCAAGGACGAAATCCCGTGCCGCCGCGTCCTGCCCGTGATCGGGGCGGGGATCCTCGAAATCCGCGATTTCGCTCACCATGGCCCCCCTCAGCCGAGTCCGGCCAGTCCCCAGAAGAACGGCAGCAGCCATTCCACCGGACGCCAGATCAACCAATAGAACACGTTGAGATTGACGCCAAGGCGGCCGCTGAGAAAAGGCAGCACGAACAGCAGCCCGATGACAAGAAAAAGGCCATAGCGTTCGAGCCGCGCCAGCGGATAGGCCAGGGCGCGCG
>RFLL01000133.1 GCA_003693905.1 Alphaproteobacteria bacterium | reverse complement strand
GAGCCCGGCCTTGCGGCACTTGATGTCGAAGAACTTCTCGGCCCCGAGATCGGCCCCGAAGCCGGCCTCGGTGATAACGTAATCGGCCAGCTTGAGCGCCGTCTTGGTGGCGATCACCGAGTTGCAGCCGTGGGCGATGTTGGCGAACGGACCGCCATGCACGAACGCCGGGTTGTTTTCCAGCGTCTGTACCAGGTTGGGCTGGATGGCATCCTTCAGAAGCACACTCATCGGCCCCGGCGCTTTGAGATCGGCGGCATGAATCGGTTCGCGCTTGCGGTTGTAGCCGACGATGATCTTGCCGAGGCGGGTCTCCAGATCCTTCAGGTCCCGGGCCAGGCAGAAGATCGCCATCACCTCCGAAGCGACCGTGATGTCGAAGCCGTCCTCGCGCGGGAATCCGTTGGCTGGTCCGCCCAGGGAGTTGACGATCGAACGCAGTGCCCGGTCGTTCATGTCGACGACGCGGCGCCACGCCACGCGCCGGGCATCGAAGCCGAGTTCGTTGCCCCAGTAGATGTGGTTGTCGAGTAGCGCCGAGAGCAGGTTGTGCGCGACACCGATGGCATGAAAATCGCCGGTGAAATGCAGGTTGATGTCTTCCATCGGCACCACCTGCGCATAACCGCCGCCGGCGGCGCCGCCCTTCATGCCGAAACAGGGACCGAGCGAGGGTTCGCGCAGGCAGATCGCCGTGCGCTTGCCGATCCGATTGAGGCCGTCGCCGAGACCGACCGTGGTCGTCGTCTTGCCCTCGCCGGCCGGCGTCGGGGTGATCGCGGTAACCAGGATCAGCTTGCCGTCCGGCTTGTCTTCCAAGCTCTTGATGAAATCGAACGACACCTTCCCCTTGTGGGGGCCGTACTGCATGATCGCATCGGCCGGGATGTCGAGCTTGGCCCCCACTTCGGCGATCGGTTTGAGCGTTGCCTCGCGTGCGATCTCGATATCGCTTTTCGGCATGATCAGGTGTGCCTCCCTAGAATGTGTCCCCGGCCCCGCGTCTCGTGCCCGCCACCAGCGAGCCCCGGATGGCAGCTATTCCAGACGCGTGCCCTTGCTCAGGCCGACCTTGGCGGCGAATTCGCCGGCCGGCATCTTCTTCCCCTCTCCCTCGAAACGCACGCGCTTGACGACGATGCGCCCGCCCGGGGCGGCGATGCTGAACGATTCGTCGCTGACGTCGACGACTTCGCCCGGGGCGCCTTCGCCGCCATCTTCAACTTTGGCGCAATCGAAGATTTCCAGCGTCTTGCCGCCCAGCGTCGTCCACGCGCCCGGCTGCGGGTTGGTGCCGCGGATCAGGTTGTAGACCTCGGCTACCGACTTGTTCCAGTCGATGCGCGCATCCTTCTTGCGGCACCAGCTTTCATAGGTCGCCTTGGAATGATCCTGCGGAATGCGCGGTGCGCGCCCTTCGCGGAAGAGATCCACCGCTTCGCACATCGCTTCGACGCCGAGCGGGAAAATCTTGTTGAAATAGACCGTGCCCAAGGTGTCGTCGGGGCCGATCTCGACCTCCTTCTGAAGCAGGATGTCGCCCTCGTCTAGACCGTCGTTGGGATAGAACAGGGTGAGCCCGGTCCTGGTCTCGCCCCAGATGATCGGCCAGTTGATCGAGCTCGGTCCGCGGTGGCGGGGCAGCAGCGAGGGATGGAAGCAGATCGACCCGTGGGTCGGAATCTCGCGCGCCTCTTCGGGCACGAAGAGGGTGACATAGGCCATCAGGCACAGATCGGGCTTGAGCGCGCGCATCTGCGCCAACGTTTCCGGATCCTTGTAGTTGGCCGGCTGGTACACCGGCAGACCCTTGGCCAGGGCCGCTTCCTTCAGGGGATCGACCGGCCGGCCTTCCTTGTCCGGGGCGCAATAGACCGCCACCACCTCTTCGCCGCGCTCCAGAAGCGCCTCGAGCACGGCCTTCCCGAACGCCTGTTGTCCCATCACGATCAGTCGCATGGCATCCCTCGTTTAGCGGCCGGCGCGTTGGCCGGCTGTTCCCACGGCGCAGCGGTTTGAACCAAAACCGACGGGCAGTCGCTTCCGTGACGGCGGCGCCTCGGGCGCAGGCACACTCGCCCGTGCCCACGCCCGTACGGCGTCACACTGCGCCGCATTCGCGCAGAGCGGAGACTTCGGCTTCGGAGTAGCCGAGCAGCCCGGTGAGAATCTCGTCGGTGTGCTCGCCCAGCAGAGGGGAGCGTTTCACCTCGGTCGGCGAGTCCGACATCTTGATCGGGTTGCCGACGGTCAGGTACTTGCCCCGGGTCGGGTGATCGACTTCGACGATGGTGCCGGTCTTGCGCAGGCTCGGCTCCTCGGCCAGTTCCTTCATCGACAGGATCGGACCGCACGGAATGTTGAGCGGGTTGAGGATGTTCATGACCTCGAACTTGTCCTTGGTCTTGGTCCATTCCTCGATGGTCGCGAAGATGTGCATGAGCCGCGGCAGCCGCGCCTCGGGCGTGGCGTAGTCGGGATCGTCGATCCACTCTTCCTTGCCGATGACCTTGCAGATCTGCGGCCACACCGCCGCCTGGGTGATGATGTAGATGTAGGCGTTGGGGTCGGTCTCCCATCCCTTGCACTTGACGATCCAGCCCGGTTGGCCGCCACCCGAGGCATTGCCGGCGCGCGGCACCGCATCACCGAACTTGCCGTGGGGATACTGCGGATACTCCTTCAGGGGGCCGTGCTGAAGGCGCTGCTGATCGCGCAGCTTGACCCGGCACAGATTGAGCACGCCGTCCTGCATGGCGGCCAGGACCCGCTGGCCGCGGCCGGTGCGTTCGCGCTGGAACAAGGCGGTCACGATGCCCAGCGCCAGGTGCAGACCGGTCCCCGAATCGCCGATCTGGGCGCCGGTAACCAGCGGCGGCCCGTCGTCGAAACCGGTGGTCGAGGCCGAGCCGCCGGTACACTGCGCGACGTTTTCATAAACCTTGCAGTCCTCGTACGGTCCCGGCCCGAAGCCCTTGACCGAAGCATAGATCATGCGCGGGTTGAGCTCCTGGACGCGCTCCCACGAAAAACCCATGCGGTCGAGAGCGCCGGGTGCGAAATTTTCGACCAGAACGTCGCACGACTTGACCAGACGTTCCAGAACCTCCTTGCCCTTGGGGTTCTTGGTGTCGATGGTGACCGAGCGCTTGTTGTGGTTGAGCATGGTGAAGTAGAGGCTGTCGACGTCGGGCAGGTCGCGCAGCTGGCTGCGCGTGGCGTCGCCCACGCCGGGGCGTTCGACCTTGATGACGTCGGCCCCGAACCAGGCCAGAAGCTGGGTGCACGTCGGCCCCGACTGGACATGCGTGAAATCGAGAATACGTACCCCTTCAAGCGCTTTACCCATGGTGTCTTTCCCCGGTCCCTTGGTTTCGGCTTCCTGCACGCGGGAGTTCTCCATCCGCTACTTGTACATGGTCTGCGCCTTGGTGCCGGGCGCATACTCGTTGGGATCAACCCAAATGTTGACGACGGCGCTGCGACCGTCGCGTTGCACGGCCTCGCGCGCGCGGCGCAGCGCCGGCCCGATCTCGTTGGGATCGCGCACTTCCTCGCCATAGCCGCCCAGCATCTGGGCGAACTTGCTGAACTCGACGTCGCCGAGCTTGTTGCCGATGTCGCCGCGCTGGGCGCCGTATTTAGCGATCTGGCCGTAACGGATCTGGTTCATCGCCGAGTTGTTGCCGATGACGGCGATATAGGGAGCGCCGAAGCGATTGGCCGTTTCCATGTCGAAGGCGGTCATGCCGAAGGCCCCGTCGCCGTAGTAGCACAGCACCTCCTTGTTGGGATGGGCGAGCTTCGAGGCCATCGCGAAGCCGGTGCCCACGCCGAGGCTGCCGAGCGCGCCGGGGTCCATCCAGTGGCCGGGGCGGCGCGGCTGCACGGCCTGGGCGCTGATCGTCACCACGTCGCCGCCGTCGCCGATGTAGATCGTGTCCTCGCTCAGGAATTCGTTGATCTCCCAGGCCACCCGGTAGGGATGGATCGGCGTCTTGTCGGACAGGAACATGGGCATCAGCTTGTCGGTCGCCTTCTGTTCGGCGGCGCGCAGTTCGCTCAGCCACGCTTCGCGGCGCTTGGCCCCGTTGTCCGTACGCCCGGTGGTGGCGGCATGCACCGCCCCCAGAATGGCGCCGGGGTCGCCGACCAGACCGAGCGAGATATCCCGGTTCTTGCCGACGGTGCGATAGTCGAGGTCGATCTGTACCACCGTCGCTTCGGCCCGCAGCCGCTTGCCATAGCCCATGCGGAAGTCGAACGGCGTGCCGACGATGACGATCGCGTCGGCCTTGTCGAAGGCATAGCGCCGGGTGCGATGGAAATGATGCGGGTCCCCCGGCGGCAGCAGGCCGCGCCCGGCGCCGTTGAAGTAGGCCGGCAGATTGAGCGCACGCACCAGCGCGATCGCCTCTTCATGACCGCGTGCCGTCCACACCTGGCTGCCGAGCAGAATGCACGGGCGTTCGGCCGCGACCAGAATGTCGGCAAGTTTTTCGATGTCCTTGGGATCGCCGATCGAGCGCGTCGAAGCGCGGTAATGGCCGGCGGCGGGGATGCGGGCGGCCTCGACCGGAATTTCGCGGTCGAGCACGTCGCGCGGGATTTCCAGATAGGCCGGCCCCGGCGCACCGGCATAGATCTCGCGCGCGGCCATGGCCACCATGTCGGCGATCCGTTCGGTGCTGCGCACCGAAGCCGCGAACTTGGTGATCGGCGCCATCATGTCGACGTGGGGCAGATCCTGCAACGAGCCCATCTTGTGCTGGGTCAGGGCCCCCTGGCCGCCGATGTGCAGCACCGGCGTCTCGGAGCGCAGCGCGGTCGCAATCCCGGTCACCGCGTTGGTACAGCCGGGCCCCGCCGTGGTCACGACACAGCCGAGCTTGCCGGTCTGGCGCGCATAACCGTCGGCGGCATGGGCCGCCACCTGTTCGTGGCGCACGTCGATGATGCGGATGCCTTCATCGAGGCAGCCGTCATAGATGTCGATGATGTGGCCGCCGCACAGCGTGAAGATGGTATCCACGCCTTCGTTCTTCAGGCCCTTGGCGACGAGGTGGCCGCCGGAAATCATCTTCCCCGATTTGTCCTTCTGGGCCAAGGTATTGGTTGCGGTATCCGACATGACTGCTTCTCCGAAAAGCGGGATCCGACGCAGACGCGCCGGATCAGTCCAGATAATCGACGTTCGCCGCGACGTGCGCGGCGAGGTTGAGGGTATGTTCGCGCGTCAGGCGTTCGGCCAGTTCGGTATCGCGCGCTTCGAGGGCTTCGATGATGTGCAGATGGTCGATGATCGAGCGCTTGGCGCGATCGCGTTCCGAAATCGTACTGGCACGAATCGAGCGCATGTGGATGAACAGGTTGCTGGTGATCTCGTTGATCAGATCGCAGCGGCTGAGGCGCAGGATCTGCGAATGGAAGTCGATGTTGCGCTGCGAGTACTCGTCGATGCGGGCGTTGACCTCGTCGCCTTCGAAGGTCGTGAACAGGCGGCGCAGGCTGGCGATTTCCTCGTCGCTGGCGCGCAGCGTGACCAGGCGCGCAGCCATGCTTTCCAGCGCCGCCCACACGGTGATCATCTCCAGGATCTCGTCCTTGGTCTTGCGGACGATGAAGACGCCCTTGCGCGGGACGATGCGGACCAGGCCTTCCTGTTCCAGGCGTGCCAGAGCCTCGCGAATCGGGGTCCGGCTGATGGCCAGCTTCTCCGACAATTCACGCTCGTCGAGGCGCAGCTCCGCGTCCTCGGCATAGATGTTCATCGAAGTGATGGCCTCCCGAAGGGTGGTATAGATCCGGTCCTTCAGGCTGATATTGGCCTCGATCGGCGCTACGTTGAGTTTGGCGGTCGCCATCCGACGTCATGCCTCCGCGATCGTCTTTGAATCATGTCGTCGGTCCGCCGGGGCCGACCGACACCGAGAAGAGTCACCGCATCGTTGTGCCGGCGACCTTGTTATTGCCCGCAACGCCCGTCGCTCAGCGTCCACGCCTGCGTATCATGTGCCGGGTCGGCACGGCGGCCGCCGCGACGATGCCCTGCATCAACACCTGCATTGACACCCCCTCGTTGGCCGCCGGCCCGGCAACAGGCATGTGGTATACGTTATACCAAGATGCCCGGCCACGCAAGCCACGGACCACCCGTCGGCCGTGATATCGGGCTGAATCACATCCTTCTTCACGTTCATGGCCGCCTCCCGCTCGCACGCCCCTTTCATCGAGGGGCCCCGTCCACCGGCGCATCGCCGGCGGCGGCCGCGGCCCGCGCCGCTGTGGCATTGCGGCGGCGTATGGTGGCGATGACCGGATAGGCGACCATCACCGCCGCCACGAACATGAAGATGGCCGAAATCGGCCGCTCGACGAAAGTCAGCGGATCCCCGTGCGAAATGATCATCGCCTGGCGGAAATATTTCTCCGCCAGCGGCCCGAGAACGATGGCCAGCACCGCCGGCGCCATCGGATAGTTCAGCTTGCGCAGCAGATATCCGGCCACGCCGAACAGCAGGATCATCCATACGTCGTGCATCGAATTGGCCGGCGCAAAGCCGCCGACGAGGCTGAGCACGAAAATGATCGGCGCCAGAATCGCGAATGGCGTGCGCAGGACCCAGATGAACAGCGGAATGAACGCCAGATTGATGATCAGGGTGAACAGATTGGCCGAGTACAGGCTGGAGATCAGGCCCCAGATGAAATCCTGATTGGTGATGAACAGCAGCGGCCCCGGCTCGAGCCCCCAGATGATCATGCCGCCGAGAAGAATGGCCGTCGTCGGCGAGCCCGGGATCCCGAGCGTCAGCATCGGCAGCATGGCCCCGGTGCTGGCCGCGTTGTTCGCCGCCTCCGGTGCGACGACGCCGTTGACTTCGCCCTTGCCATAGCGTTCGGGGTGCTTGGACATGCTTTTGGTCATGCCGTAGGCCATGAGCGAGCCGGGCGTGGCACCGGCGGCGGGCAGAATGCCGACGAAATAGCCGAGGAAAGAGCAACCCAGAATCGTGCGCCACGTCTTGCGCAGATCGACAAGCGCACTCAGCACGGCGCGAAAGCTGACCTTGTGCTGGGCGATCTCGACCTTGCCCTTGCTGCTGTCCAGGGTCCACAGGATTTCGCCGATGCCGTAGATGCCGATCGCCAGAACGATGAAGCTGATGCCTTTGTAGAACCCGGGCAGGTCGAAGAAGATCAGGCGTGGGTTACCGCTGATGATGTCGAGACCGACGGCGCTCAGCACCAGCCCGATGAGGATGGAAAAGATCGTCTTTGGAATATCGTCGCCACTCAGGCCGATGAAGGTGGCAAAGGCCACAACCATCAGCGCGAAGTTTTCCGCCGGACCGAAGCGCAGCGCGAACTCGGCCAGAGGCGGCGCGAACAGCGTGAACAGAAAGACCGAGATCGTGCCGCCGATGAACGATGCGGTGGCGGCCGCGACCAGGGCGATGTGGGCCAGCCCTTTCATCGCCAGGGGACGGCCGTCGAAGGTCGTGGCAACCGCGGTCGAGGCCCCCGGTATGCCCAGCATGATGGAGCTGATCGCGCCTCCAAACATGGCGCCGTAGTAGATGGCGGCGAGGAAAATGATGGCTCCCGTCGGCGGCACGAAAAAAGTCACCGGCAGCAGAATGGCCACCCCGTTGACCGAGCCGAGGCCGGGCAGGGCCCCGACGAACAGGCCGACCGTACAGCCGAGGACGAGCAGGCCGAAATTCAGGGGCTCGAACGACGTCGCAAACCCATCGAGAAGATGACCGATGATCTCCATGGACCGGACCTATTGCACCTGTTGCATTACGACAAAGATCAAGGCTTGCGCCGCCGCCGCTGCGGCGCTGGTGGCTGGCAACATCCGCGCGGCCTTACAAAAGCGCCTGGTACAGAGGATAGAACAGCGGCTCGGTGATCCCCTTGGGCAGCAGGATCTTCATGCCGATCTCGAAGAAGAAGAAGACCACGACCGGGACCGATACCGCCAACGTGGCCGTGGTCAGCCACGAGCGCCGGCCGACCAGCCGCACCCAGTAAATGAGCAGCGCCGGTATGGCGACGTAGAACCCCAGCCAAGTGACGATCAGCAGGGTCCCCAGCAGCGAGCCGGTGGTGCTGAGGAAGATGCGCAGCGTCGCCCGGTCCATGAACGGCTCACGTGAGCGCCCCTCGGGGGTTACGCCGCGATATCCGCGGATGAAGATCCATACCGAGCAGACCAGCATTCCGGCCGATAGCCAGAACGGGAACGCCCCACCGGCCGGCCCCTTGTCGGGAATCCAACCGATGGGGAGTTCCGCACTCTTCCACATGAAGTAGACCGACAGCAGCGCCAGCACGGCCGCCGT
>RFLL01000132.1 GCA_003693905.1 Alphaproteobacteria bacterium | reverse complement strand
CGAGGCGGTGCGCGACGCGGTCTTGGCCGCGGCCGAGGCTTCCGGTTCCTCGGCCGCTTTCGCCGATCCGGCCTTCGACCCGCGGCGGTACCAGAGTGATCGCGGCACCTGCCCGCGCAACGCCACCCGTTCCCATCCGCGGCGACTGCGCTGCACTTCCAGAGACACGGCCTCGAAAAAACGGTCGGAGCCGAAATAGACCGCATCCAGATGCGACGCCGACAGGCGCAGCGGCATGAACGATGCGTGCGGCGGCGCCGGGATTCCCGGCGGTGGCGCCGTTGCCGTTTGCGTCTGCGACCGGCGCGAGGCATCGACGGAAGCATCAACGTCGACGTCGAGCCACGCCGTCGCATCGAGAACGCCGCCGCCGACCCGCACGTCGATGCTGTCCTCGGCGAACTTGACGGCGACGTCGCGCAGATCGCTGTCATTGAAGGTGATCCGTTCCAACCGCAAGGCCTGGAGAGCACCGGTTCCGGGGGCGAGCTCGCCGCTGCCACGGGCGAAAAGTGTGCCGGCCTCGATTTCGAAGCTGCGCAGAGCGGCCAGGCGCTCGTCTTCAAGGGCGAAGGTAATAAACGCTCTGCCTTCGACACCGGAGGGCTTTTCCCAAGCCAGAGGCGCAATCGCCATGTGCGCGGTGGACAGGTTGAGCGCCGCTTCGAGCGTATCCTGCCCGTCACGGTCACGCAGAGCCACGATATTGGCCGAAACCGGGCCTTCCAGATAGGGCGCAAGGTCAAGCCCGAAGGCGGCCCGCCCGGCAGCGTCGATGGCCGGAATGCGCAGTTCCAGGCGCGTACGCCGAGGGACCGATGGCTGGAAGGATTCGACCCAGTCGATCTCCATTGGCACGCCGGCCAGGCGCAAGGGACCGGTCAGGGCCATTTTCGTCTTGTCGACTTCGAGTTTGAACGTTCCCTGGGTGACATCGCGTCCCATCAGAAAATCGGCCAGACGGACGTCATTCAGATTGGCCCGGGCCTCGAGGTCGATCTGATCGAGATCGAGGTCGTTGATAAGCGGAAAACGCATGTCGAGGCGGGCAGCCATCATGCCGCCGGCAGAGGCCGGATCAAAACCGAGCCGGCGGATGAGGCCGAGACGATCATGATCGAGCAGCTTGAGCGCCGCCCGCAACGGCCCGGTGACGGCGACGTCGATCGCCATCGTCTCGTTCGAGGTGTCGAGATCGATAATGCGCACCGTGCCGGAATGCACCTTGAGCGCGCCCAATGTGCCGCTCTGCGGCGTGAATTCGATGCTCGTGCCGTCGAATTCGGCCGTCCCGGCGATCCCGGTCACCGGCGGCATCGGACGCAGGTAATGCACTTCGAGGTCGCGGTAGCGCATCGTTCCGCTCAGGGTGCGCACCTCGGCCCGGGCAAAGGCACCGTCGGGCACCGCAACCATGACCCTGGCCGCGGCGTGTTCGACCACGCCGCGGGGAACGTTCTTCAGGACCCAGCGGCGCGCGTTGGACGCCCATTCCGGACGCCAGTAGCGGCCCAGCTGCGCCGCCGGAACGGCCTCGGCGTCGAGCGTCAGATCAACCTCCAGATCGCCGACAAAACGGGGCCGGG
Source organism: Alphaproteobacteria bacterium (assembly GCA_003693905.1). Lineage (GTDB taxonomy): Bacteria > Pseudomonadota > Alphaproteobacteria > Kiloniellales > J153 > J153. Next base: position 4,309 of record RFLL01000132.1, on the reverse strand, counting down.
CACTGGTCAGGGTTCCGGAAACCTCCAGTTTCGGGCCATTGTTCCCGTCCTCGCCCAGAACCAGACGCGCGGTCTCGATCTTCAATTCGTGTCCGTCGCGGGAGGTTCCGCCGCGCACTTCCAGCGCATGCACCGCTAGCGGCGGCTGGTCCTTCCCGCCCCATTGCAGCATCCCGGAACGACCGCGCACGGCGAACGTCATCCGGGCCACCGTGCCATCAAGCCCGATCTGTCCCTCGACCTCGCCTTCGAGCGGGATGTCAAGGCGCGCGATCGGCGCCAGCCGCGGCGCAAACGACACCAGCGCCGCGGGAAGAAGATCGGTAAAGCGCAGCGTGACACGCGAGCGGCGTTGCGCACGATCATAGACGAACTGCGCGGCAACGTTCGCTTCGCTGCCGGCCAGCGCCAGAATGAGATCGACCCGCCCGGCCAGACCGGCACGGTCGCGCGTCAGCTCGATGTCCGCATAAGGTGCTTCCCATGCCACCCGGCGCAGCCGGTCGTCGATATACATACGCGCGCCGAGAATCCGCACACTGGTTAGAAAGCTGAGCGGTTCGCTCGCCTTCGGATGGCTCATTAACTGGTCGAGGATCGAGGGCAGAATGGCGGAAACGTCGGCCTGTACCGCATCGCCGCCGGTGTCCGTTCCGCTCTGCGCCTCGGCCCACGGTCCAAAGACGAAGGTCCCGTCGCTTTCGCGCACCAGACGAATACGCGCGCCGATCACCTCGACCGCGGTCGGCGCCAGCGTTCCCTGGGCCAGGGCGCGCAGGCTGAGACGGACCACGACGTCGGGCAGCACGGCGACGACCTCTTCTTCGGCGCTGAAAACGGTCAGATTGCGCGCGTGCAGATCGACCGTGCGCGCCCAGCCCCCCCATGTCAGCTCCGTCGCACCGACACGCACCGTATAGCCGCCGCGGGGATCGGACAGCGCGCGCTCGATGCGCGGCGTCAGAAATTCGAGTTGCACGGGTCCGCTCGACAGGCGCCACAGCGCCACCCCGACAAGCAGGGCGGCAACGGCCATGAGGCCGATGATGACTTCCAGCGCAATGCGTGTGCCGGTGCGGATCATGCCGAACGCGGGGTCCTGTCAAAATCGCTGCAACGCCCGCACGGGGGGACGTCAGGGGATCGGAAAGTGGCGCCGGTGGAGAAGAAGCTGCAACCGCTACCCTTGACCGGGCGGCGGGGCTTTCGCAGTGTGCCGTCGAGTGTCACGCTGGCTCTGGTCCCTGATCGATTCGTTCATTTCACGAGTTACGAGCAAAAGCAAATATGGCGCTGCCCCTCTCCTGCGACAGCATACCCGGGATCGGCAGTCCGGAGCGAGCCGCCCATGCGATGGAGACTTGGAGCGCGCGCCTGAATGAGCTCGACGACGAGTCCCTGCGTCAGCGTTTGGAAACCCTTACCGGTGATCCGCCGGTCCGGCGTCTGCTTGAAGCCGTTTTCGGCAACAGCCCGTTCCTGACCCACTGCGTGCTCTGCGATCCGGCCTTCTTTGCCGAGCTGACGACCCGCGGACCGGAGGCCGTCCTACGCGACACGGGCGCATGGCTCAAGCACACATTGTCGCATGAGGCCGATCGGGCGCAACTGATGCGCGGCCTGCGCGTGGCCCGGCGCCGGGCGGCGCTGGCGGTTGCGGTGGCCGACCTCGGCGGTCTGTGGCCGCTGGAACGACAGCTTGAGGCGCTGTCGACGTTCGCCGACCAGGCGGTCTCGACGGCACTGTCACATCTGCTGCGCCAAGCTGCCGCGCGCGGCGAGATCGACCTGCCCGATCCGGAGGCGCCCGAAGAGGCCTGCGGCTACGTCATCCTTGGCATGGGCAAGCTGGGCGCGTGCGAACTCAACTATTCCTCCGACATCGACCTCATCGTGGTGTTCGATCCCGAGCGTGCGCGCTATCTCCACGCCCGCGGACCGCAGGAAGGCTTCGTCCGCCTGACACGCGACCTGGTGCGCATTCTCGAAGAACGCACCGCCGAGGGTTACGTCTTTCGCACCGATCTGCGCCTGCGCCCCGACCCCGGGGCCATGCCGATCGCGATCTCGTTCAATGCGGCGATGACCTATTACGAAAGCCTGGGCCAGAACTGGGAACGCGCAGCCATGATCAAGGCCCGTCCGGTGGCCGGCGACATGGCGCTGGGGCGCCGGTTCCTCGACGAACTGGGCCCGTTCGTGTGGCGCAAGTCTCTCGATTTCCTGGCCATCCAGGACATTCACTCGATCAAGCGTCAGATCCATGCCCACAAGGGCGGTGCCCACATCAAGGTGGCGGGGCACAATATCAAGCTCGGCCGCGGGGGCATTCGCGAGATCGAATTGTTCGTCCAGACCCAGCAGTTGATCTGGGGCGGGCGCGAGCCGCGGCTGCGGGCCGCGCGCACGCTCGACGCGCTGGCCGCACTGGCCGAGGCCGGACACATCGAAGCACGCACTGCTGCCGACATGAGCGCCGCCTACCGCTATCTGCGCCGTCTCGAACATCGCCTGCAGATGGTCGAGGACCAGCAGACCCAGACCCTGCCGCAGGACGAGGCCGGGCTGAACCGGATCGCCATCTTCATGGGCTACGACGGTCTCGATGCGTTTCGTAAGGCTCTTCTCGAAGTCCTGCGCACGGTCGAGAACCACTATGCAGAACTGTTCGAGGAAGCCCCGGCCCTGTCGCCGGCCGGCAATCTGGTCTTTACCGGCGGCGAGCCCGAGCCCGGGACCCTGGCCACGCTTGAAGCCCTGGGCTTCAAGGACGGTGTCAGGGTGTTCAATCTGGTGCGTGCCTGGCACCACGGGCGCCACCGCGCCACCCGCTCGACACGCAGCCGCGAGCTTCTGACCGAGCTGATGCCGTCGCTGCTGGAGGCGCTCGGCCGCACCCCCCAGCCCGACCAGGCGCTGGCCAAATTCGACGAATTTCTGGCCGGTCTGCCGACCGGGGTGCAGCTGTTCGCGATGCTCCACGCCAACCCGGAGCTGCTCGACATGCTGGCCGAGATCATGGGCGGCGCTCCGGCGCTGGCCGAGCGCCTGAGCCGCCGCCCCGGCCTGCTCGAAGCGGTGCTCAGCCCCGGTTTCTTCGAGCCCATTCCCGATCGCGCCACCCTGCAACGGGAACTCGACGAGCTGCTGGCTCAGGCGCGCGACTATCAGGACGTGCTCGACATCGCCCGGCGCTGGGCCCACGACCGGCGGTTCCAGGCCGGTGTTCACATTCTGCGCCACATCACCGACATCGACGAATCCGGCCGCGCACTGAGTGATATCGCCGATACCGTTCTCAACGGACTTTACGCCTCGGTACTGGCGGAAATGGAGCGCCGCCACGGCCGCGTTCCCGGACCCGGCATGGCCGTGGTCGCAATGGGCAAGCTGGGCGGGCGCGAAATGACGTTTTCCTCCGATCTCGACCTCGTGTTCGTTTACGAGGCCGACCCGGGCGTGGAGGCCTCCGACGGGACCAAACCGTTGCCGGTCAGCCAGTATTTCGCCCGTCTGGCACAGCGCTACATCAGCGCGCTGAGCGCACTGACGCCCGAGGGACGGCTTTACGACATCGACATGCGCCTGCGTCCGTCCGGGGCCAAGGGACCGGTGGCGACGACGCTGACCGGCTGGCGGCGCTATTACGAGCATGAAGCCTGGACCTGGGAACACATGGCCCTGACCCGGGCCCGGGTGGTCGTCGGCGAAGCGGCGCTGGCGCAGAAAATCACTGCTGCCGTCCATGACATCCTGTGTGCGCCGCGCGAAGCCACCAGGCTGTTGATCGACGTGGCCGAAATGCGGGCGCGTATCGAACGCGAACACCCGGCGACCAGTCTGTGGAGCGTCAAATACCTGCGCGGGGGGTTGCTCGATCTTGAATTTCTGGCTCAGTACGAACAGCTCCGTATCGCCCATGACCACCCGGAGGTGATCGACGGCGCGACCCAGAAGGCATTTGCCAAGCTGGCCCGGGCCGGGGTGATGGGACCGGCACTGGCCGAGCGTCTGATCACGGCCACCCGCCTGATGCGCACCGTACAGGGACTTTTGCGCCTGACCGCAGCCCCCGCCTTCGACGCCGATCAGGGCACGCCGGGGTTGCAGGCGGCGCTGGCCCGCGCCGCGGGAATGGCCGATTTTCCCACCCTGCGGGCCACGCTCGCGACCACCGCACAGACGGTCTACGAAGTGTTCGTCGAACGCATCGAGACCCCGGCGCGCGCCGCCGGTGCGAAACTGGACCCGAACACCGACCCGTCGCCGCGCCGCGGCCGGCGATGACTTCTTTGCCGGCAGGTGATTG
>RFLL01000014.1 GCA_003693905.1 Alphaproteobacteria bacterium | reverse complement strand
GGCCACGGCAACCTGAGCTTCGACATCCCCGGATTCGGCAAGGGCCCGCCATTCGGCAAACGCCGCAGCGTAATCGCCGGCGTCATAAGCGGCCAGGCCATCGGAAAAGTCGGCCCGAGCCTGCCCGGAATGAACCATCGGCGCAAACACCGTCAACCAGGCAGCCACCATCCCTACGATCACACGAATGCGAACATCGGCGGTCGACTGCCTGGCTGCGGTGCGGAGGCGTCGCACAGAGTCTCTGTCTCGTATTCGACGCACTTCGATCCTAACGCCGGACCCGGTACTCCTCAGGCAGGAACATGAGGGAATCCGATTCGGGTGTCACCGACATGTGACATCCGGCGCAGAATTCGACCTTCTGGCTTCCCTTCCCCTTGGTCGTTCCGAACACGGATCCGTTGGGCATGATCATGGTATAGCGCCAGTCGTCGCTGTCCGGATTGAACCCGGCCGGCATCTTTTCCATGATGAACAGCGGTCCGATCTGAACCCGACCATCAGCCGTCACCGAGAAGCTGTCCTTGGCGACGGCGGCGCCAACCGGCATCCGCCCGGCTTTCTCGTAAGCACCATAGGCCCGCGCTTTCGGGTTGGCGTAGTTCTGAACATACCGGTTGCCGTGAGTGGCCGATACATAGGCACGCTTGCTGTAGCGCGGCCACGCCATGTAGGAGACGGCGATCTTGTTGTCCGACTTGGCATAGGCCGCCTTCAATTCCCGTATCAGGCAGTCGTAGACCTTGACCGCCTCCGCATCGGTCAATTCCGGCGCACCGCCCGCGGCACACGGGTTGCACGGATTACACGGGTTGCAGGCCTTGGCCGCCGCGCACGGATTACACGGGTTGCAGGCCTTGGCCGCCGCACACGGGTTGCACGGGTTGCAGGCCTTGGCCGCCGCACACGGGTTGCACGGGTTACAGGGATTGGCCTTTTTTACGGCACAGGGATTGCACTTGGCCGCCGTACGCAGACGCGGCACTACGCATTTCTTGCTGTAACCGCTTCCCCCCGCCGCGCACGGGTTGCATGGATTGCACGGGTTGCAGGCCTTGGCCGCCGCACAGGGATTGCAGGGATTGCACTTGGCCGCAGCACAGGGATTGCACGGGTTGCACGGATTCTTCCTGGCGGCGCACGGATTGCACGGGTTGCATTTCGCCGCTGCGCACGGGTTGACCTTTTTCGGGGCACATTGGGCCATCGCCGGTGTCGTGCGCATCGTTCCGGTAAGGGCTACGCCGCCGGCGGCCACCCCCACCACGACGACCAACGGAACCATCGTGGTCGACATTAATATCCGCTTCCTCGATTGCATCGCATCCCTCCCAGATTCGGGCTTGTTTGACATCATGTTCGATGAACGTTTTTGATGAGTGTGTGAAGACTCCAAACCGCCCGATTCGTGGTCGAAGCGGTACGGTTCACTCTAGTCTTGCCGGTTGGAAACCGCTTAATCAATGTGACTCACGTTTTCGTGACCGACACGGTTCTGTCCTGTCCGCCACCACGCCTGCCGCGCACCGTCGGCCGTGCGTCCTGCTCGGACAGGGGTCTGCCGGTCCCATGCATTCCTCCCATGCATCAGTCGAAAAACCGGATCCGGTATTCGGGCGGAACGAAAAACAGATCATCGTTTTCGTCCCCCGCCACCTTGTGGCATTCGGCACAGAACTGAACCCGTTCCGTCCCCTCGCCGCCGGTCATACCGAACAGGCTGCCATCCGGCATGATCATCGTATAGCGCCAGTCGTGGCTTTGCGGGCTGCTGCCCGGGGGCAGCTTTTCCATGACGAAAAGAGGCCCCGTAAAGACGTCCCCGCGCCGGGTGACGGCGAAGCTGTCCTTGGCCAGGATCGCTCCCGGCGGCATTTTGCCGGCATCCTCGAAGTGACGATACGCAGCAGCGGCGGCGTTGCCGTAATTGTTGACGTAGCGTTCCCCGTGTTGGGCCGAGCGGTAAGGAACCGTGTTGAAGCGACGCCAGCGGCGGTACGATTCGGCGAAGTCGAATCCCGACAGGCGATACGCGGCCACCATGTCGTCGAGAATTCGATTGTAGATCACAAGCGCATCAGGGCCGGTCAGGTCGGCCGGCCGCTCGATCCGGAAATGGCGGCTCGGGCGTTGCGGATTGACCGCCTCGCGCGTCGTTTCGCCCTCGCTCTGAGCCGCGGCATGCCGGGCCCACAGCCCCCCGGCAACCGCCCCCGCTGCGCCGAGCACGATCAATCCCCCGACGAGCACCATAGATCCGCCGCCGAGCCGCGTGCCGACCTTGCGATCGGGAAGAGGGGCCCGAAGGCCCCGGAGGCTTTGGAAGCTCTGGAGGATCTGAAGGATTGTGACCTGTCGGGGCAGGCTCATCGGGCGCACACGTCATCCAGCATCAGGGCGGCGGCCCCGGTAAAGCGGGGCGATCCTGATCTTCGCCCGTCAGCCTACGCCCGACGTTCCTTCCGCCCTAAACACATTCGATCACAAGGGATTGAAAGGCTGCCGCAAGACGCAACCGCTACTTGTCGGCGCCCGTGACGAAGGTTGTCGCGAGCGACGGCACCGGGGTTTCGGACGGCGCCGCCCAGATGCCGATCTGCCGCGACCGGTACGGCTGGACCCAGATCGGCGCCCACTCCAGCGGCGCCCGCCCGCGCGCATACCGGATCACGAGGCGCCCGTCCGGATGGCTGTCCAGCCACTGCCGGACCCGATTCATCGCGACGATATCGACCGGTTGCAGGATGCGGCCGAGAAATCCGAACTCACCGGCATAGTCGGGGGCCATCGCCAGGGGGCCGGACCCGGCCTCGAGCTGCCGGGCGAGCCGCGAGAGGTCGTAACGCTCAGCCATCGGGATGCGGGCATAGACGTGAACGGCCAGGAATACGGCCACCATCGGCACCCCGACGAGCCACGGCGTCCATGATCGGCGCCGCCATCTCCAGATCAGGGGGCCGATGCCGCCGAGCACGGCAATCGCCGCGGCAAGGGCAAGATCCAGTCGCGGGGTCGTCCATACCTCGAGCGCCAGCGCCCGAGCCCGGGGAACATGGGAAACGACCAACGGCCCAAGCACGACGAGCACGCCAAGCACAAAAGCCACACCCGTACCGGCGATGACCAGGCGCCATCGTACGCGCGTCTCCCGATCGACGAGGATCCGTGCCGCCGCCAGGGCGACGGCGGGAAGTTCGGGCACCACGTAATGAATCTGCTTGCCGCTGACCAGCGACAGCAGGACCAGAGGCGCCACAATCCAGATCAGCGCCAATCGGAACCCGGGTTCGCGCAGGTGAATCCGCCGCGCCGCAACCAGCGCCCATCCCCAAGGCGCCACGATGACCGGCAGCAGCACAAGGTAGAACCAGACCGGGCGGCGGTGGGCAAAGGCCTGCACCACGCGCCCTGCGGTCTGCCGCCACAGGATCTGATCGGCAAAGGCCTCGCCACCGCTTAATGCCGCCGGAATCGCCCATGCCAGAGCAAGCGCCCCGCCGCCCAGAACCGCCACGGCCACGGCGCCATACCAACGCCCCATCGTCCATCGCGTGGTCACCGACGTCCCGCGACGCGGACACCACACCGGGGCGCTCAAGGCGATCGGCAGCAGATGCACAAACACCACCGGCCCTTTGGTCAGAAGTCCGCCGCCGAGGGCGACGGTGAAAAGCCCGATCATGGCCCAGCGCCGTCGCGGCTGCTCCGCCGTGCGCGCTTCCACTAGGGCGTAAACTCCGATCAGGACGAAGGTCGTCAGCGGGCCGTCGAACATGGTCATGCTGCCCAGCACCATCATCAGCGCCAGGGTCGCGAAGGCCAGGACGGCAAGAGGAGCGAGCGCCGGCGACGCCGGGTAGAGGCGCCGGGCGATGGCGAAAAGGAACGGAAAGCCGATCAGGCTCAGCGCCGGTGCCACCATGCGCGCAGCCGCCTCGCTGACGCCGAACAGGGCCCAGGATGCCTGGATGGCCCAGAACAGCAGGGGGGGCTTGTGGGCATACGCTACGCCGTTCAGGGTCGGGACCAGCAGATCGCCCGAGGCCCACATCTCCCAGGCGACGGTCAGATAGCGGGTTTCATCGACCGGCAGAAGCGGCCGCAGCCAGATCGCCACGACCGCCAGCGCCGCAAACAACCCCATCGCGGGGGCGATCCCGCGAAGCGCGGAGAGGCGGTTCATGATTCCGGCCGGTAGCCTACGCTCCGGCCTGCCTCGGCAGCACTCGCCACCTGCCTGCGTTCACGCCGCAGCAGATAGAGGTTGCGGCTGTAGATCAGCAGCCCCGCCCCCTGCCCCAGGATGAACACCGGATCCTGGCGCAGCACCGCATAGGTGAACAAGGTGGCACCGCCGGCGATGCTCAGCCACCAGAAGGCCGTCGGCACGATCGACTTGCGGGCACGCTCGCTGGCCAGCCACTGGACCAGAAATCGTGCCGAGAACATCGCCTGACCGAAAAATCCGAGGGCCAGCAGGGCCGGGTG
>RFLL01000131.1 GCA_003693905.1 Alphaproteobacteria bacterium | reverse complement strand
GGTAGAAGAGCGCCTGCGGGTCGATGTCGCCCACGGTGGCGCCGTGGCTGCACTTCACGTCGTCGGCGTAGATCTCAAGCTCCGGCTTGGCGTCGATTTCGGCCCCGTCGGACAGCAGCAGCGTCTTGGAAAGCTGGTGTCCGTCGGATTTCTGGGCGTGGGGGTGAACCACGATGCAGCCCTGAAAAACGCCGCGCGCACGATCGTCGATCGCTCCCTTGAAGACCTCGCGCGAGGACGTGTGCGGGGCTAGGTGGTCGATGCGCGTGGTGATGTCGCAGTGCTGGCGGTCGCGGATCATGTAGACGCCGTTGAGGTGCGCTTCGGCCCCGTCCTCGCCAAGGCGCACGACCGCTTCGTTGCGTGCCAGGCGGGCGCCGCGTGAGAGAACGAACGAATCGTAGCGCCCGTCGCGGGCAACCGTGGCGTGGCTCGTCGACAGATGGAAGGCCGCCGACGATTCGGCCTGTACCTTGTAATGGGCGAGCGAAGCACCGGTGCCGACAGCGATCTCGCTGGCGCCGTTGGCCAGATAGGTGCCGGTGCCGAGGCCGACGTGATGTTCGACCACGGTGGCACGGCTGCCGGCTTCGAGTACGATCAGGGTACGCGGATGAAACGCCAGCGGTGCATCCGGGGCAGCGCCAATGAACAGAATCTCGATCGGCAGCTCGACGGTGCAGCCCGCGGCCACGCGCAGCACCAGGCCGTCGCTCATCGCGGCCGTGTTCAGCGCCAGCAACGGCTGCTCGGTGTCCGCTTCTGCGGCGATGCGGCCGAGATGAGCGGCCACGAACCCGTCAGCATCGCCGGCTCCCTCAAGCCACGTTGCCAGGCTGCCGGCGGTGAGCCCCTCGGGCAATTCCTCTCTCGCCGAGAGGTCGGGACGAAAGCGGCCGTTGACGAACACCAGGCGGTGCACGCCGGCGCCGTGCGGCAGCAGGGTCGGCAGGCGGTCGATCCCGATCCGGGTGGCATCGGGGGCCCGGAACCGGACCGTCTCCAGCGGTCGCAGGCTGGTATACTTCCAGGCCTCTTCGCGCGGGCTCGGGAGGCCGGTTTCGGCAAATCGCGCCGCGGCCCTGGCCTGCAATTCGCGCAGCCATGGCCGGGTGCCGGTCCATGGTGCCGGCGCCGATGCGCCGAAGCGTTCGAGCAACGCCGTGGCCGCGGCGTGCACCGCAGGTTCGGACCGGGCCGGGGAAGCGGTCATCTCGTTCATCGTCTCAGGCCGCCTCGCCGGTGAAAGCGGCATAGCCGGTGCGTTCCAGCTCCTGCGCCAGCTCCTTGCCGCCGGAGCGCACGATCCGTCCGTGGGCCAGGACGTGGACCCGGTCCGGTACGATGTAGTCGAGCAGCCGCTGATAGTGGGTGATGACCAAGGTGGCGCGTTCGGGCGCGCGCAGGGCATTGACGCCCTCGGCGACGACCTTGAGCGCGTCGATGTCGAGGCCGCTATCGGTTTCGTCGAGGATCGCCAGAGCCGGCTCCAGCAGCGCCATCTGCAGGATTTCATTGCGCTTCTTCTCGCCGCCGGAAAAGCCGACGTTGACCGGGCGCTTGAGAAGCTGGTCATTCATGTGAAGCGCCTTGAGCTTGGTGCGGGCCAGCTTCATGAACTCCATCGGATCAAGGGCTGGCAGGCTGCGATGCCGGCGCACCGCATTCAGCGCCTCGCGCAGGAACGTCGTGTTGGGCACGCCGGGAATTTCGACCGGGTACTGAAAGGCCAGAAAGACGCCTTCGGCGGCGCGTTCTTCCGGCGTCATGGCAAGCAGATCGCGACCCCTGAACAGGACCTCGCCCTCGCTCACCTCGTAGCCGTCGCGGCCCGTCAGGACGTAGGCGAGGGTGCTTTTGCCCGAGCCGTTCGGCCCCATGATGGCGTGCACCTCGCCTGCATCCAGGGTCAGATCGACGCCCTTGAGGATCGGCTTGCCGTCCACGGTGGCGTGCAGATTCCTGATTTCCAGCATTCTCGTTCCTGACATTCCGGTTCTTGTGCTTCCTGTGGTTTCCATCGACGTCTGCCCGACCCGGCTCCTCAGCCGACGCTGCCCTCGAGGCTGATTCCGACCAGCTTCTGTGCTTCGACCGCGAATTCCATCGGCAACTGTTGCAGCACCTCGCGGCAGAAACCATTGACCACCAGGGCGACCGCGTCTTCTTCCGAGATGCCGCGCTGACGGCAGTAGAAAAGCTGATCGTCGCTGATCTTGGACGTCGTTGCTTCGTGTTCGACGATTGCGCTGCGGTTGCGGGACTCGATGTAGGGCACCGTGTGGGCACCGCAGGAATCGCCGATCAGCAGCGAATCGCACTGTGTGTGGTTGCGTGCACCCGTCGCCTTGGGCGAGATGCGCACCAGGCCGCGATAGGTTTGCTGAGCGCGGCCGGCCGAAATGCCCTTGGAGATGATGCGCGAGCGCGTATTGCGCCCGATGTGGATCATCTTGGTGCCGGTATCGGCCTGCTGATAGTTGTTGGTAATGGCGACGGAGTAGAACTCGCCGACCGAGTTGTCGCCCTGGAGGATGCAGCTTGGATATTTCCAGGTGATCGCCGAGCCGGTTTCCACCTGGGTCCAGGAAATCTTCGAGTTGCGTCCGCGACAGGCGCCGCGCTTGGTGACGAAGTTGTAGATGCCGCCGCGCCCCTCGGCATCGCCCGGGTACCAGTTCTGAACCGTGGAATACTTGATTTCGGCGTCGTCGAGGGCGATCAGTTCGACCACCGCGGCGTGAAGCTGGTGCTCGTCGCGCATTGGTGCCGTGCAGCCTTCGAGATAGCTGACGTAGGACCCTTCGTCGGCGATGATCAGGGTGCGCTCGAACTGTCCGGTATTGGCGGCATTGATGCGGAAATAGGTCGACAGCTCCATCGGGCAGCGCACGCCCTTCGGGATGTAGACGAACGATCCGTCGGTAAAGACCGCCGAATTGAGGCACGCATGCTTGTTGTCGCCCGGCGGCACCACCGAGCCGAGATATTTGCGCACCAGATCGGGGTGGGTCTGGATCGCTTCCGAGATCGAGCAGAAGACGATCCCCTGTTCCTCCAGCTTGCCCTTGAAGGTGGTTGCGACCGAGACGCTGTCGAACACGGCATCGACCGCCACTCCGGCCAGAACCTCCTGTTCGCGCAGCGGGATGCCGAGCTTCTCGTAGGTGCGCAGCAGTTCGGGATCGACCTCGTCCAGACTTTTCGGTCGCGCGGCCTGCTTGGGGGCGGAATAGTAGTAGGCGTCCTGATAATCGATCTGTGGAAAGCGCAGTTTCGTCCACCGGGGTTCGGGCATGCTCAGCCAGCGGCGGTAGGCCTTCAGCCGCCATTCGAGCAGCCACTCCGGCTCCCCCTTCTTCTGTGAAATGAAACGGACGATGTCTTCATTCAGACCCTTGGGCGCCGTCTCCGATTCGATATCGGTGACGAAACCGTATTTATAGGTCTGCTCGGTCGCTTCGCGAACCTGCCGTGCCGTCTCGAAACTCGCAGCCATCGCCGCGTACTCCTTATCAGAATTAGACCCGAAGCAATCCTGAGCGCGCGTGATTCAGGACCTTTCGGCGCCCTCCTCGACCTTGGGAGTCCCCGGTGGCGATGCCGGCGCGCGCGCGGGGACGAAATCGAAGCTCACGGCCATGTCGGCCAGAGTCACTTCCGACAGGGCCCGGCGGATGGCCTGATTGACCCGGTCCCAGTTGCCGCGCATGGGGCATAGGGTCTCGACGTCGCAGCCTCCTGCCGCTCCATCGACGCAGGCGGTCAGGGCGATCGGCCCTTCCAGCGCCTGAATGATCTCGGCGACGGTGATCTCTTCGGCCGGACGGTTCAGCGTATAGCCGCCTGTCGCTCCGCGTTGCGAGGTGATGAGCCCACCGTGTGCCAGGGCGTTGAGCAGCTTGGCCACCGTGGGCAGCGGCACTCCGGTGTCCTGAGAAATCTGCGGCGCCGTCCATGTGGACGCTGGCGCCTGGCTCATCTGGCTCATGACGACCACGGCATAGTCCGTTAACCGGTTCAATCGAAACATGTTAGGTCCAAACCAGACTAACTTGGTATGGTTTAATAGATATACGAAGCGGGCCGGGAATCAAGGACTTTGCGCTTCCCGCCATCGCGGGCCGGGAAAGGGGGTGCGGGCGGGCGACCCGGCCGGACAAGGCGAGCGGTCCGGCCCGCATCGGTGGTTGCGGTTCCGGGCCGTCCGGAGGATGGGAGGGGGCGTCCGCAAGGCTCTTGATGGGCGCCTTCACGAGCCGTATCGGCCGGCGGGGCCAGTTCGCAAAGTGTTCGTCCAGAGCATTTTTTTCAGCTTGGCGTCAGGTTGTGGGCGCATGTTATTTTCCGGTCGGCCGGGGATCGCTGGGGATTGCACCGCATTGTGCCCGCTGGATTTATCGGGGGACGGCTTGGGCCGGGACCCGAATCATGCTGTCGCATCTGTACGCTCGGGCGGGTCGACAGTGCCGCGCCTGTCGGTTGTCGTTCCTGTTTACAACGAGGCGGACAATGTCGTCCCGTTGATGCGGGAAATCGTCGCCGCATTGCGTGATGCGGATCTGGCGCCGTTCGAAATTCTTTTCGTCGATGACGGCAGCACCGATGCGACCGCGCTGCGGCTGATCGCCGCAACCCGCGAGGTACCCGAAGTGCGGGTCATCCGCCACCGGGTCAACGCCGGGCAGAGCGCGGCCGTCCATACCGGGGTGCGGGTGGCCCGGGGCGATATCGTCGTCACGCTGGACGGTGACGGTCAGAACGATCCGGCCGATATTCCCCGGCTGGTGGCGCACCTGAACACGTCGGCGGCGGCGCCTGCGCCGGGGCTGGTCGCCGGGGTGCGGGTGCAGCGTCAGGACAGCGCCTTCAAGCGCCTGTCTTCGCGCGTTGCCAACCGGGTCCGGCGCTGGCTTCTCGGGGATGCGGCCCGCGACAGCGGCTGCGGCATCAAGGCCTTTCGCAGAGATCGGTTTCTGAGCCTTCCGGCCTTCGACCACATGCACCGTTTTCTGCCCGCCCTGTTCCGCCGTGCCGGCCTGCACGTCGTCGAAGTTCCCGTACACCACCGGCCACGACGGGCCGGGACGTCCAAATACGGTCTGTGGAACCGTCTGTGGGTCGGCATTGTCGACCTGATCGGTGTCGCCTGGTTGATGCGCCGCCCGGTCGATGTCGACTTCAGGGAAGTCGATCCCGCCGCTGGCGATCATACGGAGATGAAAACGTGAACGTTTTTGCGAACGCACACCCGGCCC
>RFLL01000130.1 GCA_003693905.1 Alphaproteobacteria bacterium | reverse complement strand
GTCTTTCGGCATCGTAGCGGCGGCTGATGCCGAGAACGAAAACGCGGGCGACGCGGTTGAGGAAATCGACCTCGCGCTCGTTGCGCGGGTGGCCATGGGGCAGATAAAGCACAAGAACGCCGAGCGTCTTCTGGTGATCGACCAGGGGGACGACATAGTGGCCGTGCTGCACCATGCCGTCGAAGCGGGTTTCGTGCCGGTGGTCGATGCAGTCGGCATGGACGAGCTGCTGCGTCCGGGCGGCCGTGCCACACAGACAGCGGCCGAACGCGACCCGGGCACACAGGGTGTGAAGCTCTGCGGACAGGTTGTACTTGGCAACCAGGACCAGGGTTTCGGGGTCGACCTCCCGGTCGACCAGAAACACCGCCCCGCTGGACAGCAGCGAAAGCCACCGCGCCATTGAGATGATCTTGGCAAGGGCGGTGTTGAGGAAATCTTCCATGTCCGTTTTCTGCAACGCGAGCTCCATGAGCTCGCCAAGACAGCGTTCTTCGGCCACGGTGCGTGCGATGAGGTCGCGATGCTGGGTGATTTCCTCGGTCAGGTGCCGGTTGTGCGCAGCTTCGGCTTCGATCTGCTGCTGTGCGCCCTGAAGGTCGGTGATTTTCCGTGCCAGTTCATTGCGCAGATCGAGAAGGCTTTGTTCCTTGGCCTTGAGGTCGGTTATATCGGTGCGCACACTGGCGTATCCGGTGATTTTTCCATGTTCGTCGTAGATGGCGACGATTGTCGATTTGACCCAGTAGAACGATCCGTCCTTGGCGCGATTGCGGATGATTCCGGACCACACACCGTCACGGGCCAGGGCACGGTACATGTCGCGCCAGAACGCGCGGGGATGGAAACCGGAATTGAGGATCCTGTGCGTTTTGCCGAGAAGCTCTTCGCGTGTATATCCGCTGAGCGCACAGAAGGCATCGTTGGCGTAGGTGATCCGCCCCTTGGCGTCGGTTTCGGAAACGAGGGCATGGCGGTCGAGAGCCAGTTTCTGTGCCCGATAAAGCGAAACCTGCCGGGCAAGATCGGGTGCGGCGTCGCACCGGTGTTTGGATCTCGGTCGTGCCGGTGCCATGGATGCCAACACCTCCAGCGAGTCGCTCCCAGGCCACGGACCCAGTGGCGCGAAATGGTCGCCGCAGCCGCAGGGGCCCTGGTCATGCCATCCGGCAAAGACGCTTGCAAAAACGCCGGTTCAACTCGCGTCCTCTCGGCCCGAGCCCATTAAACCCGCGGATCGTTAAGAATGAGTAGAAATTATGGATGTTGATTCTCGTAATGCGTGTATTTGGGTGTGTCGGAAATTGTATTGAACGTTCATTCAAAATATGCCATTTTCAAATCCGGGAGATGCCTCATGCCGTGGCAAAAGCAGTTCGACGTCGATGAGACCCTGGACAGGGCGATGAACGCCTTCTGGGCGCGCGGCTATGAAGCGACCTCGGTGCAGGACCTGGTCACCTGTACCGGTGTCAACCGGGGCAGCCTGTATGCCACCTACGGGGACAAACGGGCGTTGTTTCTGGCCGCTTTGCGTCGCTACGGCGAAATCGGGCGGCGTGCGTTGCTGACGGATCTGGAAGCGCGCTACCGGCCGCTCGAGGCGATCCACCGGCTCTTCATGTTTTTCGCTGCGCAGGGTGAAGATGGGCGCCCGGGGCGCGGTTGCTTCATGACCAATACGGCGCTGGAACTGGCCGCTCACGATCCTGAAACCCGCGAGATCGTGAACGAGGGCATGATAGAGCTGGAGGCCTTTTTCACCCGCATGATCCGCAAAGGGCAGAAACAGGGGGAGATTGCGCCCACGGTGCCGCCGCACGATACGGCCCGGGGGTTGCTGGCTTCGCTGCTCGGCCTGATCGTTCTGGTCCGCAGCCGGCCGGAACGGGCCGTATTGCAGGCCGTCGTGCGCGAGGCGATGCGGCGGCTCTCGTAAAAAATTTTTGGCCATGTTTGGAACGATCGGTCAAAGAACTTCTCCAAACCGATTTCGTCCATGGAATCGGGGCGGACCCACTGCTGGTCAACGCACATCCACATGAGGAGGAAGATCATGTCCCGACTTGACTATCCGCTGCACACCCCGGAAACGGCGCCGGAGGAGGCGCGTGCGATTCTGGCCGAGGCCGAGAAGGGATACGGCTTCCTGCCCAACCTTCTGGCGGTCATGGCCGAGGCTCCAGCTCTGCTGAAGGGCTATCGCACCTTGATGGCGGTGTTCGACGAAACGTCGCTGTCGCCGATCGAACGCCAGGTCGTTCTGCTGAGCGTCAGTGCCGAAAACGAATGCCGCTACTGCGTGGCGGCGCATTCCGTCATTGCGGCGATGCAGGGTGTTCCCGACGACGTAATCCAGGCCATCCGCAATGGCCGGCCGATCGCCGATTCCCGGTTACAGGCCCTGCGTCGCCTGAGCGCCGCCTTCGTGCGCCGGCGCGGCTGGCCGGAAGAGGCCGATATCGCCGCGTTCCTGGAGGCCGGCTATACGCGGGCCCAGGTTCTGGAGGTGATCCTGGGCGTGGGTGTCAAGACGCTCTCGAACTACACCAATCACGTCGCGCACACGCCTTTGGACGCGGCCTTCGCCAAGGCCGAATGGACCCCGGCGGCCTGACGGCCCTTGCGTGCGGTGGCGGACGAAACGGCCTCCATCCGGCGGCCGGTTCCGCTGCCGCTTCGGGCGCCTCGCCCTCAACACCCCCAGCGCAGTGACGCGGTGTGCACCGGCGCATCCCACAGCCGCAGCATCTCGTCGTCGAGGCGGGTGATGGTGATCGAACACCCGGCCATGTCGAGCGAGGTGCAGTAGTTGCCGACCAGCGAGCGGGCGATTGTCAGGCCGCGATCGGCGCATTGCCGCGTCGCGGCGTGATACATCAGGTACAGCTCCATCAGCGGCGTGGCCCCCATGCCGTTGACGAACAGCAGCACCGGTTCGCCCGTGCCGGGGGCGATCGCCTCGACGATGGCGCCGACCATCTCGGCCGCGATCTCATCGGCCGTTGCCAGGGCGACGCGGCGGCGTCCCGGTTCGCCGTGGATGCCGACCCCCATCTCCATCTCATCGTCGCCGATCTCGAACGTCGGCTTGCCGGCCGCGGGCACAGTGCAGCTCGTCAGGGCGACACCCATTGACCCGGTCGCCGCGTTGACACGCGCCCCCAGGGCCTTGCATCCCTCCAGATCAAGGCCCTGCTCGGCCGCGGCGCCGACCACCTTCTCGACCACCACGGTACCCGCTACGCCGCGCCGGCCCTGGGTATAAAGCGAGTCTTCCACCGCCACGTCGTCATTGGTCACGACCGAGGCATGGGCGCCGTCCAGCATGTCGCCGGCCATCTCGAAGTTCATGACGTCGCCGGAATAGTTCTTGACGATGAACAGGATCCCGGCGCCGCCATCGACGGCCTGGGCCGCCGCCAGCATCTGGTCCGGCGTCGGCGAGGTGAAGACCTCTCCCGGGCAGGCGGCATCCAGCATGCCCCGGCCGACGAACCCGGCGTGCAGCGGCTCGTGCCCCGAGCCGCCCCCGGAGACGAGCGCGACCTTGCCATGCACCGGCGCATCGGCACGGATCACGTACTTCGGGTTCAGGCTGACCTTGACCAGGTCGCGATGTGCGGCCTCGAACCCGCGCAGACTTTCATCCAGAATGTCATCGACGGCATTGATCAGCTTTTTCATCAGCGTTCCCCACCTTGCTCCGGGATGTCAGGTCTGCTCGTCGTACTGGGCGAGCCGGATGATGCGTGCGGCCATGTCGCGGATGGTGTCCATCACCTCGCGCTGACGGGCCGGGTCCTTGAAATGCGGGACCTCGATGTGCAGCACATGGGTGCGTGCGGCCCCGTGGCTGCCGCCGGATGGCGCCGGCCTGGGATGGGCGGCATGGTAGGCGTCGAGGAACGCGCGTTGTTCCTCGGGCGAGAAATGGCAGATGCGCATGATCGTGTTCACGTGCTGCGCCGGCAGCGGAACCCGGTAGTTGGGGTTGGTGATCTGGGATACGAAGCTCTTGTGCGTGCCCAGCGCCGCGGCGATGCGCTGGCGCGTGCCCGATGGACGGCGGTCGAGATAGGTCTTGAGCAGGCGCTTGTAGGCGGCAATCGCATCTTCGGTGCTGTAGCGCTCCGCAGCGGTCTCACTCATGGTGCCTTCGTCTCCCCGGTATGCGAGGTTCCGCCGTAGGCGCGGATGGCCAGTTTGATGCGGCCGATCCGGGCCGGTGCCACCGACAGCGTGCGCAGGCCGCAATCGAGCAGGTGCGGAATCAGCGACGGATCGCTGGCCATGTCGCCGCACAGGCTGACCTCGACGCCGCGCGTGCGTGCCGCCGCGACGGTGCGACGGATCAGTTCCAGAACCGCCGGGCTGGTCGGATCGACCAGATGTTCGAGCGCCGGATTGTCCCGCGCCACGGCCAGCACATACTGGATCAGGTCGTTCGATCCGATCGAATAGAAATCGGCCTCGAAGCGCGCGGCGTCCAACGCAGCGGCCGGAACCTCGACCATCATGCCGAGCGCCGGCTGCGCATGGGGCGTGCCCTGCGCGGCCAGCTCGGCGACCGCTTCGCGCAGAAGGCGGCGCACGGCGGCCATCTCCCCGGGCACGGTGACCATCGGGACCATGACCTTGAGCGGACCGAAGGCGGCGGCGCGGGCCAGGGCGCGAAGTTGGGTGCGGAACACCTTCTCATGTACGAGCGACAGCCGCACCCCGCGTATGCCCAGGAATGGATTGGCCTCGCCGTCCGGCGTCAGCCCCGGAATCGGCTTGTCGCCGCCGGCATCGAGGGTGCGGATCGTGACCGGTCGCCCATCGGCCCAGGCGACGATGCGCCGATAGACCGCGAACTGGGCCTCCTCGTCGGGCAGGCGCCCGTCCTGAAACAGGAATTCCGTGCGAGTCAGCCCGATGCCGTCGCAATGCGCCGGGTTCAACGTTTCGAGGATCGCCGGATCGTCGACGTTGATCAGGACATGGACCCGTTCGCCGCCGGCCGTCGTCGCCGCCTGCGCGATCAGCCGCACGGCGGCGCGCACGAGGTCGCTGCGCTCGTTCAGGCGGCTGCGCGCGGTGGCCAGCGTCGCCCGGTCCGGGCGCAGGATCAGCCGACCGGCCTCGGCATCGAGGAGTGCCGGGGTTCCGTCGCTCACTTGATCGAGGTTCGCCTGCAACCCGACCACCAGCGGCACGCCGCGGGCACGGGCCAGGATCGCGACGTGGCTGGTGCGGCTGCCGCCGCGGATCGCGGCGCCGCGCATCCGGGTCCAGTCGAGTTCGAGAAACCGCGACGGGGTCAGATCGTCGGCGACGAGGATGGCATCCGTGGTGCCTTCGTCCGCGGTCGGCGCGGTGGCGGATCTGCCGGCCAGGGCACCGAGAACCCGATCGCGAAGGTCGCGCAGGTCTTCCGCCCGCGCCGCCAGATACGTATCCCCGTCGGCGCGGTATTCGGCGATCTCCCGCTCCAGTGCCCGGCACCATGCATCGTGCGCCGGCTGGCCGGCGGCGACCGATTCCAGGATCGGCGCGATCAGATCGTCGTCTTCGAGCAGGGCCAGTTGAAAGGCCAGGATGTCACCGGCCAGCTTGTCCTGGCGTTCGATCAGATCGGCGATGTCCGCCCTGGCGCGGTCGATGGCGGCGGCCAGTGCCGCGTGCTCGGACGCGGGATCGCGAACCTGGCGTTGCACGGCCTGTGCGCCCGCATCGGCGATTTGAAGCAGCACCCGGCCGATGGCCAGACCGTCCGCGGCCGGGGTGCCGACGATCACGCGTTGCGGGGAGGTGCCGTCAGCCATCGAAATCCCGTTCCACCAGCGCAACCAGGGCCGCGACCGCGCTCTGCGCGTCGCGGCCGCTGGCCCGGAAATGCAGTGTCTGGCCGTGGGCGGCCTTGAGC
>RFLL01000129.1 GCA_003693905.1 Alphaproteobacteria bacterium | reverse complement strand
CCGGTCGCCCGCGCAGCGAAATCGTCGTCGGCGATGTCCGCGCGGCACGCGAATTTCTGCGCATGACACCGGCCGAAAGCGGCTGGCGGGTGATCGTGGTCGATCCGGTCGAAGACATGAACCCGACCGCGGCCAATGCTCTGCTCAAGATCCTGGAAGAGCCGCCGCGTAATGCCCTGCTGCTGCTCGTCAGCCACAAGCCGGGGGCGCTTCTGCCGACCATTCGCTCGCGCTGCTGCCGACTGGCACTGGCACCACTGCGCGAAGAGGTGCTGAACGGCCTGCTGGCCCGCTACCTGCCGGAGTTGTCGGCCGATGAAAGGGCGGCTCTGACGCGCCTTTCGGGGGGCAGCGCAGGGCGCGCCTGCGACCTTGCCGCGGGGGGCGGGCTCGATCTTTACCGCGAGATCGTGGCCCTTCTGCAAGCCGGGCCGCCGCTCGATGTCGAGCGGGTGTATGCCTTTGCCGAACAGATCGCCCGTGCCGCACGCGGCGGGGGGGAGGGGGCTGAGACCTTCCGCATCGCAAGCGAGCTTCTGTCCGCCCTGGTCGCACGTCTGGTGCGCGAAAGCGTGATTGAATCGGCCACCGCAGAAGCGATGCCCGGGGAAGCGGTTCCCGGAGAGGGCGCGCTCATCCGCCGACTGGGCGCCGGCGGCGGTCTTGCGCGCCGGCTTGCGCTGTGGGACAAGATCAGCCGTCTTTTCGCCCGTGCCGAGACGGCCAGTCTGGATCGCAAGCACGTCATCGTCACCGCATTGCTTGAAATCGAGGCCGCCGCCGGACCACCCGACCGGCACCGGGTCACCCGCACCTGAGACCGGAACCGAACCGAGGGACACCCGATGGCCGGGAAACAGTCTGCGTACTACGTCACGACGCCGATTTATTATGTCAACGACCTGCCGCATATCGGCCATGCGTACACTACTCTGGCGTGCGATGTTCTGGCCCGGTTCATGCGCCTGGACGGTTATGACGTACGGTTTGTGACCGGGACCGACGAGCACGGCCAGAAGGTGGAAAAGTCGGCTCAGGCGGCCGGCATGGACCCGCAGGCATTCACCGACAAGGTGTCGCAGAACTTCCGCGATCTGTCGGCCGTGCTCAATTTTTCCAACGACGACTTCATTCGTACCACCGAAGCGCGTCACACCCGGGCCTGCCAGGCGCTGTGGACACGCCTGATGGAGGCGGGAGAAATCTATCTCGGCAGCTATGCCGGCTGGTACGCGGTGCGCGACGAGGCGTTCTACGCCGAAAGCGAGCTGACCGTCCTGCCCGACGGACGCCGGGTGGCCCCGTCCGGCGCCGAGGTCGAATGGCTCGAGGAGCCGTCCTATTTCTTCCGCCTTTCGGCGTGGCAGGACCGGTTGCTGGATTTCTACGAGGCCAATCCCGATTTCATCGGGCCGGAAACGCGCCGCAACGAGGTCATCAGTTTCGTCAAAAGCGGGCTCAAGGATCTGTCGATCAGTCGCACCACCTTCAAATGGGGGGTACCGGTTCCGGGGGATCCGGATCACATCATGTACGTCTGGCTCGACGCGCTGACCAACTACATCACCGCCGTCGGTTATCCCGATACGGACTGCGAGATGTTCCGTACTTACTGGCCGGCAGACGTACACATGGTCGGGAAGGACATCCTGCGCTTTCACGCCGTCTACTGGCCGGCGTTCCTGATGGGGGCGGGGCTGCCGCCCCCCAGGCGCGTCTTCGCCCACGGCTGGTGGACCAACGAGGGGCGAAAGATTTCGAAATCGCTGGGCAACGTGATCGACCCGCACCAGCTTGTGGCCACGTACGGGCTCGATCCGGTGCGCTACTTTCTGCTCCGCGAGGTGCCGTTCGGCAACGACGGCGATTTTTCGCACCGGGCCATGGTCGGGCGCATGAACAACGATCTGGCCAACGATTTCGGCAACCTCGCCCAGCGCGTTCTGTCCATGATCGCCAGGAACTGCAACGGCGCAGTTCCGCAACCGGATGCGCTCGACGCCGCGGACGAGGCTCTGCTGGCTGCTGTGCGCGGGCTGCTGCCGCGTTTGCGCGAAGCTTACAGGGTTCAGGCGTTCCACAAGGCGCTCGAAGCCACGTGGGAGGTCATCGCCGCAGCCAACCGCTATGTTGACGAACAGGCACCGTGGGCCCTGCGCAAGAGCGATCCGGCGCGCATGGCGACGGTGCTCTACACCCTCGCCGAGACCATCCGCCACCTCGCGATCCTGACCCAGCCGGTGATGCCGGACGCGATGGCCAGGATGCTCGATCAGCTTGCCGTCGATCCGCAGCGACGCCGCTTTGCCGATCTCGAGCAGGCGCTCGTGCCCGGCACGGCGTTGCCGAAACCGGTCGGGGTCTTTCCGCGCTATGTGGAAACCGACGGTGACAAGACGCAAGCTCCTGGAAGCGAATGATATCTGAACCCATGCTGGTCGATTCCCATTGCCATCTGGATTATCTGGCGCGTGACGAAGATCTCGATGCGGTGATTGCACGCGCACGCGCCGCCGGCGTCGGCATGATGGTGACGATCTCGACCAAGTTGTCGGAATTCGATCAGGTGCGTGCCATTGCGGCGCGCTACGACGGGGTGTGGTGTTCGCTCGGTGTGCATCCGCACGAGGCCGAGCGGGAAGGGCAGACCACCCCCGATCGTCTGATCGCGCTGGCCGACGATCCGCAGGTGG
>RFLL01000013.1 GCA_003693905.1 Alphaproteobacteria bacterium | reverse complement strand
GCCTTGGCCAAGGCCAGCATGTCGTCGCGGGCGCGGTAGGGATCCATCAGGCCGACGACCACGGCCCCCGAAGGCAGGTGTTTGAGCTCGTCGTCCTTGCCGCCGGCAATCGGCCGCTGCACCTTGAACACGACGGCCGCCCCGGACAGGGCCGTCGCCGCATCCTTGGCGATGGTCGCCCCGGCCTCCTTGTAGGCGCTGTCGGCATAGGATGCCGCCAGCCCGGCGCCCTTTTCGAGCACGACCTCGCAACCCAGCCCGACCAGCTTCTTCACCGTCGCGGGCGATGCGGCCACGCGCGTCTCATGGGCGCGCCGTTCCTTGGGGATGGCGATCTTCATGTTCGGGTTCCCCGCCTCTGAAGGACTGTGGCCCCGGCACGCATACGCACGCGAACGACGCGCGAACGTACCGGTGCCCACCCCCCTTGTCTTCGATCCGGCCCTTCTTATGGCCTGCGACGCCGTTCCGTTTCAACCCCTTCCCTGAGCCCCGGCCCGCCCGCGTCGCCTCGATCCGCGGCCCCGCCCGGCGGCGACAGCCCCGCGGTCTTGAGCGCCCGGGCCTGGCGCCGCTTCAGGCGCGCGCCATCGAAGTCGTCGATCAGGGCATGGAACTGCCGGTGCCAGTTGATCTCGGCCTTGAGATGCATGAAGACCGAACCGAGGCCGATGGCGGCACGATCCATGAGGACGAATTCGCGCGGCGGACGCACCCCGCCGAGACGGCGCAGCGCGCGATGAACCTCGCCCGCCACGCGGGCCCCGTACAGACCGCTGTCGGAGTCCATGATCCGCTGCGGCCGGTCTTCGAGCAGCGGCGCATAGAGAAACCGGGCCCAGATATTCAACGTCTCCAGCAATTCGCGGCTCATGTCGCGAAACCCCCAGCTTTCATAAGCAGCCACGGCCAGGGCTTCGTCGTTGTCGCGCAAGGCATGGTAGAGGTCGATCACGCCCTTGACGAATGGCGGGCGGAAGACCCGGATGCAGCCGAAATCGAGCAGATTGATCGTCCCGTCCTCGCGCACCGAATAGTTGCCGAGGTGGGGGTCGCCGTGGATCACGCCGTAGAAATAGAACGGCACGTACCAGGCCCGGAACATGTTGAGCGCAACCCGGTTGCGCAGCTCCGGATCCGCACACGTCCGGGCGACGTCGAGCAGCGGCCGGCCCTCCAGCCAGGTCATCGTCAACAGCCGGGCGGTGGACAGCTCCGGGACCACCTCGGGCACGTGCACGCCCGCTTCGCCGGTCAGCATGGTGCGATAGAGACGGAGGTGCCGCGCCTCGCGCTCGTAGTCCAATTCCTCGCGCAGGCGCATCGCCAACTCCTCGTAGATCGCACTCGGATCGATGGCCCGGTCGTAGCGGCGATAGATCGAAAACGCGATCCTGAGCTGGCCGAGATCGGCCTCGACGGTGGAGGCCATGTCGGGATATTGCAACTTGCACGCCAGCGTGCGCCCGTCGTGGGCCACCGCGCGGTGGACCTGCCCGAGCGAAGCGGCGGCGGCGGCCCGGCGCTCGAAGTGGCGGAATCTCGTCTGCCAGTCGGGGCCCAGTTCGCTGCGCATCCGCCGGCGCACGAAATGCCAGCCCATCGGCGGTGCGTTCGATTGCAACTGGCGCAATTCTTCGGCGTATTCCGGCGGCAGGGCGTCGGGAATGGTGGCCAGAATCTGCGCCGTCTTCATCAGCGGCCCTTTGAGACCGCCGAGCACCGTCTTGAGTTCCGAGGAATGGCGGGCACGATCGAGGCCGAGCCCGAGCAGCCGCGCCAGGGCGACCTGCGCCGCCAGGCCGCCGACGCCGGCCCCGACGCGGGCGTACCGACGCATGCGCGACGACAGGCGGGAACGCTCGTTGCCGTATTCGGACTCGGGGGAATCGGGCATGACGGAAACGTGGGGCCTCGCACCGCGATTTTCCAGCGAATGAAAGGCGCCCGGCCTCAGCGGCGGCAGCTCCAGCGCGCAACGGCAAACGGTTCCAGGTCGAAGGCGGGACGGCGCCCGGCGATCACATCGGCCACGGCGCGCCCGGTGGCCGGCCCCAGGGTGAGCCCGAGATGACCGTGGCCAAAGGCGAAAAAGATATCACGCCGGCCCGGCACCGGGCCGATCACCGGCAGCGAATCGGGCAGCGACGGACGAAAGCCGAGCCAGGCGCTGCGCTCCTCGGCCCGCAAGGACGGCAGCATGCGCCGGGCCAGTGGCACCAGACGGCGGATGGGGCGAAAATCGGGTGGCGCATCGAGACCGGCAAACTCGACTCCGCTGGTCAGCCGGATGCCCTCGGCGTGGGGAGCCAGAACGAAGCCGCGCTCGCCCCACACCGTCGGGCGCCTCAGCCCCGGTTCGGCCGGCGCCAGCATCAAATGATAGCCGCGCTCGGTATCGAGCGGCACGCGCACGCCGAGGCGGCGCGCCAGCGCCCGCGACCACGCCCCGGCTGCCACAACTACGGCATCGGCGGCAATGGGGCCGCCATCGGTCATCACCCGCGAGGCGCCGTTTGCCGTTTCGATGTCGCGCACCTCGGCCCGCATCAGGGTGCCGCCATCGGCGACGAAGGCCGCCGCCAGATCGCGCACCATGCGCCCTGGATCGGCAACGCTGTAGGATTCGGGATGCCACACGCCGCGGCGAAAGATGGGGGCCAGCGCGGGTTCGAGCTCGCGCAACGCCGCCTGCGACAGAACCTCGAAGGTAAAGCCGCGCCGCGTCATCAGGTCGAGAACAGGGCGCACCGCCGCGAACCCGGCATCGGTGTCATAGACGCGCAACCAGCCGACCGGGCGCAACAGCGCCGCTACCGCGCGCCCGCGCACGAGATCGTGCCACGGCGCTTCGGCGGCGCGCAGGATCGCCGCCAGAGTGCAGGATATTTCCTCCACCCGGGCCGGATGGCTGGCCCGCACGAACGCGAGCAGCCACGGCGCGATCCGCGGCAGATAACGCCAGCGCACGCGCAGCGGCCCGTCGCGATCGAGCAGCATCGCCGGCACCCGGCACACGATGCCGGGCATGCCGATCGGCATGCAGGCGGACAGCACCACCCCGCCGGCATTGCCGTAAGAGGCCCCGGCGGCCGGGCCGGCACGGTCGATCAAGGTGACGCGGTGAGCGTCGCGTTGCAGAAACAGGGCCGTCGCCACCCCGACGATGCCGGCCCCGATCACCGCGACGTGGCGCGGCCCGGACATGTCTTTTCCCCCCTTGCCCCTGCT
The DNA here is from genome assembly GCA_003693905.1 of Alphaproteobacteria bacterium. GTDB lineage: Bacteria > Pseudomonadota > Alphaproteobacteria > Kiloniellales > J153 > J153. The sequence continues at coordinate 7,114 of RFLL01000013.1, read as the reverse complement.
GCCGTTTCTTCCGTGCCTTGCGGCACGGGCGGGGCGGCAGCGACGCAGTGCCGCCGTTTCTTCAGCTTTTGCGTTCGAGCGCTTCGAGTTCGTCGATCAGGCGCTCGATCACCCCCAGGCCCTTGCGCCAGAACGCGGGATCGGAGGCATCGAGACCGAACGGCGCCAGCAGCTCCCTGTGCCGCCTGGTACCGCCGGCGCGCAGCATGTCCAGGTACTTTTCGGCAAACCCTTCGGCCGCGTTTTCATACACGGCATAAAGCGAATTGACCAGACAGTCCCCGAACGCATAGGCGTAGACGTAGAACGGAACGTGGATGAAGTGGGGGATGTAGGCCCAGTAGGTACGATATTCGTCTTCGAAGACGATCGCCGGCCCCAGGCTCTCCTGTTGCGTCTCCAGCCAGATCTCACCCAGGCGTTCGGGCAGCAGCTCGCCCGTCCTGCGTTCATCGTGGACGCGGGTCTCGAAGACGTGCATGGCGATCTGCCGCACCACGGTGTTGAGCATGTCCTCGACCTTGGAAGCGAGCATGACCTTGCGCCGAACGGGGTCGGTCTCGGCCTTGAGCATGGCCTGAAAGGTCAGCATCTCGCCGAACACCGAGGCCGTTTCGGCCAAGGTGAGCGGGGTATCGGCCATCAGGTGCCCTTGCGGTGCGGCCAGCACCTGATGCACGCCGTGGCCGAGCTCGTGGGCCAGCGTCATCACGTCGCGCGGGCGTCCGAGATAGTTGAGCAGCAGATAGGGATGAGCACTCGGGACCGTCGGGTGGGCGAAGGCGCCCGGCGCCTTGCCCGGACGCACGGGGGCGTCGATCCACGGCCGCTCGAAGAACTGACGGCCGATACGGGCCAGCTCCGGCGAGAATGCGGCGTAGGCGTCAAGCACGATGCGTTGCGCCTCGTCCCACGGAATGATGCGGTCCTCCTCTTCGGGCAGGGGCGCGTTGCGGTCCCAGTACGCCAGCCTGTCGACGCCGAACCAGCGCGCCTTGAGTCTGTAATAGCGATGAGACAGGCGCGGATAGGATTCACGCACCGCCCCGACCAGAGCCTCGACCACCTCGTCCTCGACGAAGTTGGCCAGATTGCGCGCCGACACCGGGCGCGGGAAGCCGCGCCAGGTGTCCTCGATCGCCTTGTCCTTGGCCAGGGTGTTGGTGATCAGCGCAAAGACGCGCAGGTTGTCCCCCAGTACCTGGCCGATCGACTTGGCGGCGCCGCGACGCATCGCCGCGTCGCGGTCGGTCAGCTTGTTCAGAATCTCGGCGCTGGTCAGCGATTTTCCGTCGAGCGGAAAGCGCAGCGCCGCCATGGTTTCGTCGAACAGGCGCACCCACGCCGCACGACCGGTGACGTGCTTTTCATGCAACAGACGCTCCAGCTCATCCGACAATTGATGCGGACGGAAGGCGCGAATGTCGCGCAACCACGGGCCATAGCGCGCCAGCGCCGGATCGGCGAGCTTTTCGCGAAGCACCGCCTCATCGAGACGGTTGAGCTCCAGCGTGAAGAACAGAAGATCGGTGGAGATGTCGGTCGTGCGTTCCTGTATCGTCTGGTAGAATTGGGCGACGACCGGATCGCTCATGTTGCCCGAATACAGAAGCTGCGCGTAGCTGCCGATTCGCCCCAGGGTTTCCTGCAACGCCTCATATTCGCCAATCGCCGCCGCCAGCGCAGCCCCGTCCAGCCCGGCCAGCTTGCCTTCATAGCGGGCGCGGAAGTCCTTGGCCGCCTCGGCGGCGCGGGCAAGATCGGCCTGCAATTCGGGGGCATCGGGAGCGGGATAAAGATCGCTCAGATCCCAGGTCGGCAACGCGCCGAGATCCACATCCGATTCGCTCCGGCGGGCAGTTGCATCAGCCATTGGTATCACCTTTCCTTGACCAGGCGCCCCGTGGGCGGACATAAACGAAACGCCAAGGGCCAGTCTCTTGTTGGATTATTACTCACACGACGCGAGCGGGCACCGCCATGGATTACCAGGCCTGGGCCAGCCTTCCGGCCCTTTTTTTCGATCAGGCCGCACGGTTGAAGCAACGCAATTTTCTGTGGGCGCGACGCGACGGCCGCTATCATCCGTTGACCTGGGCCGAGGTCGCCCGCAGCGTGTCCGAATTGTCGCGGGGGTTGCGCGCGCTCGGCCTCGACCCCGGCGAGCGGGTGGTCCTGCTGTCCGAAAACCGGCCCGAATGGCTGATCGCAGACGTCGCGATCATGGCCGCCCAGGGTATCACGGTTCCCGCCTATACCACCAACACCACCGACGATCATCTGCACATCCTGAGCGACAGCGGCGCCACCGGCGCCATCGTCTCGACCCGGGCCCTGGCGGGGCGCCTGCTGCCGGCCGCCTACAAGGCGTCCAAATGCAACTGGGTCATCGTCATGGAAGACATCGACCCCGGCCAGCAGGCGATGGTCGAGCAGTATACCTGGACCGATGTTCTGGCCAAGGGACGGGAGATGGCGGACGACGTGGCCGCGCAAGTCGCGCGTATCGCACGCACAGATACCGCCTGTTTCATCTACACCTCCGGCACCGGCGGGGCGCCCAAGGGCGTGATGCTGAGCCACGGGTCGATTCTGTGCAACTGCATGGGCGCTTTCGAGCTGCTGCGTCAGCTCGGTCTGTCGCGGGAAGTCTTTCTGTCGTTCCTGCCCCTGTCGCACGCCTACGAGCACACCGCCGGACAGTTCTTCCCGATGTCGATCGGGGCCGAGATCTATTACGCCACCGGGGTCGATCAACTGCTCAACAACCTGGCCGAGGCGCGGCCGACGATCATGACGGCGGTACCGCGCCTGTATGAAACGATGTACCAGCGCATCCGACGCGGCGTCGAAAAGCAGGGCGGGCTGAAAAAGCGCCTGTTCGAAACGGCCGTGCGGCTCGGCCGCAAGCGTTATCACGACTCGCGCAGTCTGACGCCGTGGGAACGGATCGTCGATCGCATCGTCGACCGCCTTGTGCGCGACAAGGTGCGCGCGCGCTTCGGCGGCCGGCTCAAGGTGATGGTCTCCGGCGGGGCGGCGCTCAACCCGGACATCGGCATTTTCTTCACCGCGCTCGGCCTGCCGGTCCTCCAGGGATACGGCCAGACCGAGGCCGGGCCGGTGATCTCCGTCAACCCGCCGGAACGCGTCAAGATGGAAACCGTGGGGCTGCCGCTCAAGGAGGTCAAAGTCAAGATCGCCGCCGACGGCGAAATTCTGGTGCGCGGCGAGCTGGTCATGAAGGGTTACTGGAACAACGAAGAAGCCACCGCCGAGGCACTGCGCGACGGCTGGCTGCACACCGGCGACATCGGTGAATTCGACGCCGACGGCTATCTCAAGATCACCGACCGCAAGAAGGACATCATCGTCCTGTCCGGCGGCGACAACGTCTCCCCGGCGCGCATCGAAGGGTTGCTGACCCTGCAACCGGAAATCATGCAGGCCATGGTCTACGGCGACAAACGCCCGCATCTGGTCGCCCTGCTGGTTCCCGACGAGGCGTTCATCGAAAGCTTCGCCGCCGCCCACGGCGCCTCCCCCGATCTGGCGAAGCTGCGCAACGACAAGGCCTTTCGCAGCGCCATCGGCGCCGCGGTCGAGCGCGTCAATGCCGATCTTGCCGCATTTGAAAAGGTGCGCCGATTCCTGATTGCCGAGGCGCCGTTCACGGTCGAGAACCAGATGATGACACCGACCCTGAAAATCCGCCGCCACGTGATCCGCAAACAGTACGCCGCCGCCCTCGACGCCCTGTACTGAAGCCCGACAGGCCCGTTGTCAGCGGCGACGGGCGTCCTCGGATACACGGGAAGCGTGGAGCACAAGAGCAGAGGGGCGGGACAAATTCACATGAAACTAGAGTTGTTTAATCCGGGCCTTGAGGATTTTTCAATCCTTTGCCGGTCAAATAACGGTCCCGCAGTCCCGCATGGCAGGTCACGAAGTCCGCAATGTTCAAGAGACATGGCACCCTGCACCGAGGGCGGATGGGGCCGGGCACGCAGGCCCGGCGACGGCAGCAGGGAGGTGGCGCGACATGTCCGATTCGGAACTGATCGGCATCCGGGTCGAGCAGTCGATGCTCGACCGGCTGCATGAACTGCACGACCATTTCATTCGCGGCGTGCGCCACGGACGCAAGATCATCATGCGCCGCTGCGATCTCAGCGGCCTTGATCTCGACGGCATGACTCTTGCTCACGCGGAGATGCTGGGCTGCAACTTCACCGGAGCGTCGCTGCGTCGGACGAACCTGAGCTGCGCCCAGCTTCTGGCTGCAACGTTCACGCACGCCGATCTGACCGGGGCCAATCTGGAACGCGCCGGGTTGCGCGCGGCGTCCTTCGACGATGCCGACCTGACCGGTGCGCGCTTGACCGGCGCCGATCTGCGCGATTGTGCGATCTACGATGAAGAAAAGAACGAGATCGGCTCCACCATTCCCAGCAGTTTTCGCGGCGCCCTGCTGCGCGACACGGTGCTGGCCCACAGCAAGGTCAAGCGCGCGATCTTCGACGGCGCCAGTCTGATCGGTGCCGATCTGCGCAACGCCGATCTGCGTGCAACCAGTTTCACCGGGGCTGAGCTCGTCGGCGTCGATCTGTCCGGTACGCGCATGGCCGATGCCGACTTGCGCGGTGCCATGGTGACGGGCACCGTCGTTGCCGGCGCCGATCTGGTCAATGCCCAGATCAGTGATCCGGTTCCGGTCAGCGACGTGTGGCTGCGCGCACGCCTGCACGAACACAGGCTGTGGATCATGAGCGGCGGCCACAAGGGGGCCCGGGCCGATCTCTCCGGTCTCGATCTCACCCGGCACGATCTGTCGGGGGCGATTCTGGCCGCCGCCGTGCTCGACGAAGCGATGCTGGTCGAGGCCGATCTGTCGGGGGCGATTCTGGCCGCCGCCAGCCTGCGCCGGGCCAATCTGCTGCGGGCCAATCTGCGCGGCGCGGATCTGCGCGGCGTCGACCTGATGTCGGCCAACATGCGCGCCGTGGACATGACCGGAGCCAAGACCGGTCAGTTGCCCGGAACCGCCCTCAACACCCTGCTCCGCAAGGCGGTGTAGCGGCCGGCCGAAACCACCGCCCACGCCGGTGTCCGCCACCACATGCGTTGCGACGTGGCAGCAATATTTCACGCCCGTCATAGAATACGCGCACAAAATTTCCGGTGTCCGGCGGCGCCGGACAACATACTTGTGACATGCGCGAATCACGTGAAGGTTGATTGCCGCAACGGAGCGTTGGCAGTACTTTCTGGCATGAACGTTCTTGCGGGAATCGCCATGATCTTTATGCGGGAAAACCGGACATGACTTTGGCCGCCGTTTCTCTCGACGACAAGTATACGCTGGAACGCGGGCGCGTCTATCTGACCGGAACCCAGGCCCTGGTCCGCCTGCCGATGATGCAGCGCCAACGCGACGCCGCCGCCGGTCTCAACACCGCCTGCTTCGTATCCGGCTATCGCGGCTCACCGCTGGGCGGCGTCGATCAGCAGATGTGGCGGGCGCGGCGGTTTCTGGCAAACAATCACATTCATTTCCAGCCCGGCCTCAACGAAGACTTGGCCGCCACCGCGGTATGGGGCAGCCAGCAGACGGTTCTTTTCAACGACTGCAATTACGACGGCGTCTTTGCCATGTGGTACGGCAAGGGCCCCGGCGTCGACCGCAGCGGCGACGTCTTCAAGCACGGCAATGCCGCCGGATCGTCGCGTTACGGCGGCGTCCTGCTTCTGGCCGGTGACGACCATACGGCCAAGTCGTCGACGCTGGCGCATCAGTGCGAGTATTCCTTCGTCGACGCCATGATTCCGGTCCTCAATCCCGCCGGCGTGCAGGAATTTCTCGACCTCGGCCTCTACGGATGGGCGATGTCGCGCTATTCGGGCTGCTGGGTCGGGTTCAAGACCATCGCCGAGACGGTCGACAGTTCGGCCAGCGTCTACATCGACCCCGAGCGGATCCGCATCGTCACCCCGCAGGATTTCGAGATGCCGCCGGGCGGCCTCAACATCCGCTGGCCGGATACGCCGCTCGAACAGGAAGAGCGGCTTCACAAGTACAAGCTCTATGCGGCGCTGGCCTTTGCCCGGGCCAACCGGCTCGACCGTGTGGTCATCGATTCGCCGAAACGGCGCCTTGGCATCATCACCGCCGGCAAATCCTACCTCGACGTGCGCCAGGCACTCGATGACCTCGGCATCGACGATGCCATGGCCGCGGAAATCGGGCTCAGCGTGTACAAGGTGGCGATGTCGTGGCCGCTGGAGCGCGAGGGCCTGCGCGCCTTTGCGGAAGGGCTGGACGAAGTTCTCGTCGTCGAGGAAAAGCGCGCCGTCATCGAGAACCAAGTCAAGGAGCAGCTCTACAACTGGGATGCCGACAACCGCCCCCGGGTGATCGGAAAATTCGACGAGACGGGGGAATGGCAACTGCCGTCGATGAACGAGCTGACCCCGGCCCGCATCGCCCGCGTCATCGCCCGGCGCATCGCCCGCTTCCATTCCAGCGAGCGGATCGAAGAACGCCTGCGCTTTCTGGCGGAAAAGGAAAAGGCGCTTCAGGCGACGACCGCACCGATCCAGCGCATCCCCTATTTCTGTTCCGGCTGTCCTCACAACACCTCGACCCGGGTGCCCGAAGGCAGCCGCGCGCTGGCCGGCATCGGCTGCCACTACATGGTTCTGTGGATGGACCGCAACACCGCCACCTTCACCCAGATGGGCGGCGAAGGAACACCGTGGATCGGACAGGCGCCGTTCAGCCGCACCCGGCACGTCTTCGCCAATCTGGGTGACGGCACCTACTATCATTCGGGTCTGCTGGCGGTGCGCGCATGCGTGGCCGCCGGCGTCAACATCACGTTCAAGATCCTCTACAACGATGCCGTGGCGATGACCGGCGGCCAGCCGGTCGACGGGCCGATCGACCCGGCACGCATCACGCGCCAGCTCCATGCCGAAGGCGTGCGCAAGATCGTCGTCGTCACCGACGAGCCGGACAAGTATCCCATCGGCACCGAATGGGCGCCGGGCGTGACCATCGAGCACCGTGACCGGCTCGACCCCATCCATTCGCGCAGGTCGCGCTGGATGGGGT
>RFLL01000128.1 GCA_003693905.1 Alphaproteobacteria bacterium | reverse complement strand
GCGATCAGCGCAGCCACGGCGCCGGCGCGCAGGGCGATCGAGAACACGAGCGCGAGGACTGCGAATACACCGACGTGTCCGTCGCGCATGATCGCCAGCTTGTGCACGCGCCCGCGCCCGCCGCCGAAACCGTCGACGGTGTCGGCCAGGCCGTCCTCGTGAAAGGCGCCGGTTGCAAGAATGGTCGCCGCAACCCCGATCAGTGCCGTCAGCGCCGGCGCCAAGCCGAGCGCGGCGGCCGTCCCCAGCGCCGCCGCACCGATGGCGCCGACCACCAGCCCGGCCACGGGCATGGCCCGGGCGGCGCGGCGCACCTCCGGCGGTGTTGCGACCATGGCGTGCCGGCCGCCCGGCAGGCGCGTCAACAGGCCGAGCGTGATGTGCACGTCACGTTTCCAGGCGCGCAGTGAAAAAAGATCCTCGGTCATGATGCCGGTTGTTACAGCCAGGTCGCGGGCGCCGCAACATCGCGACTTTCGCAGGGGAACCGGATCATGCTTTAGTGCGCGGGCGCAGCCCGCGGGCAAGGGCCGCGATCCGGGGGGAACAGGGAACGGTATGACCATGGACGACACGGCACCGCAGGCGACATTCGCCGAGATCCGGCGCATTCTCGAGGATCTGCCCGGCCCCGATACCGAGGCCGGCCGGGCGGCGGCGGCGCGCCAGGCCCAGTTGACCAAGCCGGCCGGGGCATTGGGACGGCTTGAAGACCTCGCGCTCTGGCTGGCGACCTGGCAGGGGCGCCATCCGCCGGTGATCGAGCGGCCGCATACGGCCGTGTTCGCCGCCAATCACGGCGTCGTCGCACGCGGCGTGTCCGCCTATCCGGCCGAGGTGACCCGGCAGATGGTGCAGAACTTCATCGACGGCGGTGCGGCCGTGAACCAGCTTTGTGCCATCGCCGATTCCGACCTGCGTGTCTATGAACTGGCGCTGGACGAACCGACCCGCGATTTCACCACCGCCGCGGCGATGGACGAAGCCGACTGTGCGCGGGCCATCGCCTACGGAATGATGGCCGTCGATGAAGGGATCGACGTGCTGGCGCTGGGCGAGATGGGAATCGGCAACACCACCAGCGCCGCGGCATTGTGCGCGGGTCTGTTCGGGGGACGGGCCGTCGACTGGGTCGGACGCGGGACCGGCATCGACGACGATGCCCTGGCACGCAAAACGGCGGTGGTCGAAGCCGCCCTCGAAGTGCACGGCGATGCCCGCGGCGATCCGTTCGAGGTTCTGCGCCGTCTTGGCGGCTACGAACTGGCCGCGATCCTCGGCGCGGTGATTGCGGCGCGTCGGGCGCGCACGCCGGTACTGCTTGACGGCTATGCCTGCAGCGCGGCGGCGGCGGTGCTGTACGCGCTCGATCCCCACGGCCTCGATCATTGCCAGGTTGCCCACGTTTCGGCCGAGCCCGGCCATCGCCGCCTGTTGGAGCGGATCGGCAAGCGGGCGCTGCTTGATCTCGACATGCGCCTGGGCGAAGCCTCGGGCGCGGTGCTGGCCATTCCCCTGCTCAAGGCGGCCTGTGCCTGTCATCAGGGCATGGCCACCTTTGCCGAGGCCGGGGTCAGCGGCCCGGCCTGAGGGGCCGAGCGCGGGGGCGGTCGGACGCCTATTCGCCGACCTGAAGCAGCAGACCGCGCCGGCGGGCGACCCGGAAGGCGACCAGAAACAGCGCCGCGCCAAGGCCGAGATAGGGCAGATCGAGCACCCCGGCCCGGACCAGCAGATCGAAACGCACCTGACCGTCGATCAGAACCGCCCGCATGCCTTCGAAAATGGCCGCGGTCGGCAGCGCCCAGGCCACCGTTTGCAGCCACTCCGGCAGCACCGCCACCGGATAGTAGATGGCGCTGATCGGGGCAATCAGGAAGATCGCCAGCCAGGCCGCGTTCTCGGCCCCCTGACCGACGCGCAGGATCAACGCGCACACCATCATCCCGATGGCCCAGCCCATGATCAGCAGGCCGCTGAAGAAGGCGACAAGCGGCAGGCCGAGGTCGAACACCGAGGCATGATAAAGAACGATGGCCAGACCCGCCGCCGGCAGCACGCCGATCAAGGTCCGGATCAGGCTCATCAGCATCAGGGCGACCAGAAACTCGACCGGGCGCAAGGGACTGACGAACAGGTTGGGCAGGTTGCGCGACCACACCTCCTCGAGGAACGACAGACTGAACCCCAACTGGCCGCGAAACAGTACGTCCCACAGCAGTACGGCCGAGATCAGCACGCCGCTGGCGCGGGCGATGAAGGTGCTCTGGGTGAGCAGGAACTCGGTCATGAAGCCCCACAGCACCATCTGGATCGTCGGCCAGTACATGAGCTCGATCACCCGTGGCCACGAAGCGCGCAGAAGATAGACATGGCGCAGAACGATGGCGGCGATGCGCCCGGCCGAGGCGCGCACGGGGCCGTGCGGGGGCGGGGGATGGCTCATTGCGCCGCCGGATGCCGCAGTGCGCCGGTCGCGGCTCCGCGGGCGAGGTCGAGGAAGACCTCCTCCAAAGTCCGGCGGCCATGGCGACGCACCAGTTCGCCCGGTGCGCCCCGATCGACGATGCGCCCGGCGCGCATCATCAGCACTTGATCGGCCAGGCGTTCGACCTCGTGCATGTTGTGGCTGGCAAGCAGGATGGCGAGGCCGGTGCGCGCCTGATACGCGGCCAGGTAGGCGCGCACCCAGTCGGCGGTATCGGGATCGAGCGAGGCGGTGGGCTCGTCCAGAAGCAGCACCTCGGGGTCGTTGATCAGAGCCTTGGCCAGCGAGACCCGGGTTTTCTGGCCTGCCGACAGATGGCCGCTGCGCCGGCGCAGCAGGGCGGCAAGGTCAAGTTCTTCGGCCAGCCGGGCAACCCGTTCCCGGGCATCGCACACGCCGTAGAGATGGGCGAAGAAGGTCAGATTCTGGGCCACGGTGAGCCGCCGCGGCAGATCGACATAGGGTGAGGAAAAATTGATCCGGCCGAGAACCCGGTGGCGTTCGTGCACCATGTCCACACCGAGCACCCGGATGGTCCCGGCGCTGGGCAGCAGCAGGCCCAGCAGCATGGAGATGGTCGTCGTCTTGCCGGCCCCGTTGGCGCCCAGCAGAGCTACGGTCTGGCCGCGTGCAACGGTGAAACTCACCCCTGCGACGGCAGGGGTTCCGTTGAACGTCTTGGCCAGGTTTTCGACGGCAACGACGATGTCGGCTGTTGCGGCGGTATCGGAAACGGTGTCGGAATAAGTCACCCGTATCGTGTGGCACGTCACCGCGGCACGGATCAAGGGGCGTTTTCCCCGTGCCCGTCCTGCGGCGCGTTACCGTGTACCGGCGGCGGCCTGGGGCCGGCTTTCCTGTTCGCGCTTGGCCCGGACGAAGGCTTCCGGCGACATCTTCTTGTTGAGCATGGCATCGATCAGATGGCCCTGATAGAGCAGCGCCCCCAAGGCGTCGCCGGTTTCGATCGCGGCTTCGGAATCGCAACGCGCCAGGATGAGCCGACCCTGACCGACCGATTCGGCCGCTTCGCGCAGGGCAGCGCTTTTCGGACCGGTCGCGTGCGCATGCAGATCGGGGCTCCAGAACACCTTGACCAGATCGAAGCCAAGACGTTCGCGGTCGATCAGCGGCAGTGTCAGGTGGGTCAGGCCGTCGAGGCAGAAGCGGTACCCGCGTCCACTCAGAAACTCCCGCGCGAACTGGAACGCGGAGATGTCGGCGAAAACATCGTGCAGTTGCAGCTCGATCACGATGGTTCGCCGCATGGCCGAACTCATGGCCTCGTCAAGGTCGAGGAACGCCGCCGTCATCAAGGTCTCGACATTCAGGTTGAGGCTGAAAGCCCGGGTCATGATGTCGTCGTCCCGGCGCGCCAGATGGGCGATCAGGCGTTTGTCCAGGATCCGGCTCAGATCCTGAAACAGCCAGCGGTTGGCGAGGATGTCGATATCCGGCACCAGGGTCTGGCGCAGGATTTCGATCGAGGTGAAGACCTCGAAGAAGACCGGTTTGGGCGGCTGCCCCTGAGCCAGGATGCAGACCGGCTGGCGGCGGATCATGCCCGACAGATCGGCCTGTGCGATCGCGGTCATGATCGCCTGCAGGTCCGACGGCTGCATCGGACGCGGCGGCGGGGCGCTGCGTTTGGTCGCGATGCTTTCCATCCCGGCGCTGCGCCGTTCGTTCAGAACCTGGGCGTAGTTGAGGAGCGCGGGATAATCGTGTTCGACGTCGAACACCTCGACGAACTGGGCTTCGCCGCTTTTCGCGCACGCCAGGGCCGCATCCTTGCGGAACAGGGCTTTGACCTGCTCCGCGGCCTTGTTCAGCATGGTTTCGCAGTCACCCTTGCAGCACACGACCAGGTCATCATTCGACAGGCGAAAGAGGGTACCCTCGAACTTGTCGATGATCAGCTCGAAGGTTGCGCTTGCGATGCGCAGATGGTGAGGCTGGCGATAGGCGGGGCTGAGCTGGGAAAGGTGGACGAACGTGACCCACCTCTCCGCGCGCGACTTGCCGATGCGTTCCACGTAGTCGAGGAACGCCGCCTCCTGGTTGGTCGGCGCAGCCGGGTGGGGAGGCATCGTCGTCCGATCGATCGAGCTGGTTGGCGGAATACGGAAAAAACGATCCTGTTAATCCATGGAAGTTTGCTAACTTATGATTGAAATTGTCTTAATTGCTTCCGATCCGGCCCGCGGTGCGGCTGCCGGCCGCGATCGACCGGGGCGTGGCGGGCGATGATTCCGGGATCGCGCCCTCGCCCCCGGGTGCCCCCCGGAACCCGGGTCTATGCCATCGGCGATGTCCATGGATGCTGCGGGCTGTTGCAGGCCCTGCACAGGCAGATTCTGGCCGATGGCGAGGAAAATGGCGTCGTTTCCGGTCCCGATCGGCGCCGGGTGGTGGTCTATCTCGGCGACTATATCGATCGCGGTCCCGATTCCCGTGGCCTGATCGACCTGCTGATCGAAACCCCGCTGTCCGGGTTCGAAACGGTCCGGCTGATGGGCAATCATGAGGAATTCATGCTTAGATTCCTCGAATCGGGAGATGATCCCGAGAACTGGATTCTGAATGGCGGCGATGCGACGCTGCGCAGCTACGGCCTTGATACGGCGACGATCTATGGCCCGGCCGCAGCCCTGCGCGCGGCCCTGGCGGCACGTCTGCCGGCGGCGCACCGGCGGTTTCTGGAGGCCTTGCGCCTCATGCACGAGGAGGGGGACTATCTGTTCGTCCACGCCGGGGTGCGCCCCGGCGTACCGATCAAGGCCCAGAATCCCCGTGATCTGCTGTGGATCCGCGAGCCGTTCCTGAGCGCGAAAGAAGACTTCGGCAAGGTCGTGGTGCACGGCCACACGCCGGTCGAGCGGCCGCAGGTCCGCGCCAACCGGATCGGCATCGATACCGGCGCGTGTTACGGCGGCGCCCTGACTGCCCTGGTTCTGGAGGGCACGCAGCGGCGCTTTCTGCACACCTGAGCCCGCTCCGCCGGTTCGAATGCCCGGGTCTCGGCCGGGAGCTCAGGCCTCCTCGATCAGGCGCGCGACATATCCCGGCAGGGCGAATGCGGCCCGGTGCACCTCGGGCGTGTAGTAGCGGGTCTCGATCCCGGCCGCCCGGTAGCGGGCGCGCAGAACCTCGATGGGCGTCTCGCGCAGGGCGGTGTCGTCGCTGGCCCAGCCGAAAGCCATCGGGCCGCCGACATAGGTAGGGACGGTGGCCAGATAGCAGCCGGCATCGCGGAACAGCGGCCGCAGGCAGCGCAGCGTGCCGGCGAGCTCGTCGCCTTGCAGGAACGGCACCCCGTTCTGGGTCACCAGCAGGCCGCCGGGCGCCAGACAGCCCTTGCACGCCTCGTAGAACGCTTGCGTGAACAGAACCTCGCCGGGGCCGATCGGGTCGGTCGAATCGACGATGACCAAGTCGAAGCGGTCCTGGCACCTGGTGACGAAATCCTTGCCGTCGGCGATTACCAGATCGAGGCGCGGGTCGTCGAACGCCTGGCCGCAGATGCCGGGCAGATAGGTCTTGCTCAGCTCGATCACGCCGGGGTCGATTTCGACCATGGTCACCCGCTCGACGCTGGCATGCTTGAGGGTCTCTTCGAGCATGCCGCCGTCGCCGCCGCCGACGATCAGCACCCGGCGCACCGCGCCGTGGGCCAGAATCGGCAGATGGGTGAGCATCTCGTGATAGATGAATTCGTCCCCTTCGGTGGTCTGGACCACGTTGTCGAGCATGAGCACGCGCCCGAACTGGGCGTTTTCGAAGATGACGATGCGCTGGTAGTCGGTCTGGCTGTCGTAAAGGACGGTTTCCGCCCGCAGGGCCAGCTTCATGCCGTCGTGCAGCGTCTCCTCGAACCAGCCCGGCGCATTCATGATCCGCGCCCTCGCAGGATTTCGTCGACGGCAAGGCGTTCCGGGGCAAAGGCCCGGCGCAGGACCTCGACCGCCGCGTGCGGGCGCGCAGCCCCGCACATGAAGACGTCGAGAGCGGCATAGCCGTGTTCCGGCCAGGTGTGGATGCTGATGTGCGATTCGGCCAGAACCGCCACCCCCGACACGCCGCCGTTGGGGGTGAAATGATGGAGATGGATGTGCAGCAGCGTCGCGCCGGCGGCCTCGACGCATTCCTTCAGGGTCGCCTCGATATGGGCCAGATCGTCCAACCGCTCGGCATCCCACAGGTCGATGATCAGGTGCGTCCCGGCGTACCGCACACCGTCGCGCTCGATGAAATAATCCTTGCGGTCGGACTCCGCCGGGGCCAGCAGATCGACCTGTGCGGCGGCGGAGGTTCGGGCGGTGCTTGAATCGCAATCCAAGTCCATCCCCAATTGAAGAAGGGCGGTGGCGTCAGACATGGCGGCTCCTCCCCAACCAGAAGATGACAAGGGGCATGCCCGCGGGGCATACCGGGACGACAACGGCTCCATATAGGTGGAGAGGCGGCGGTATGGAACACTCGGCCCTTGAATTCAAGAAGAATCTTCAAGAATTTTCGCTCCCGTTCGGGGCCGGTCCGTGACCGGGTTTGTCCTTGCCTTGCTGCGGCGTCGCGCCCTATGGATTAGGCCAGTGGTGCGGCGAAACGGATGGCGGAGGCCCAATCCCCGTGACGGAGCCCGTGACACCCGGCAAGGGCGATCCCGGCACCTTCTACGAGGCCGAATGGGACGAGCACGTTGCCGTCGCGGCGGCAACCCGGGCCGCGCTGGCGGCTCCGTTCGCACGCCTGGTCGAAGCCGCAGAGCGCGCCATTGCCGGCGGCGGCAAGATCCTGTTCTTCGGCAACGGCGGCAGCGCCGCCGACGCCCAGCATCTGGCGACCGAGCTGACCGTGCGCTATGTGAGCGATCGCGCCCCGATCGCCGCCCTGGCACTGACCACCGACACCTCGGCCCTGACCGCGATCGGCAACGACATCGGCTTCGACGATCTGTTCGCCCGTCAGGTCCGCGCCCTCGGCCGGCGCGGTGATCTGGCAGTCGGGATCAGCACCTCGGGGCGCAGCCGCAACGTCGTGCGGGCGCTGGCCGCGGCGCGGGAGATGGGCCTGGGCGCGGCGGCGCTGAGCGGCGGCGACGGTGGCGACCTGGTCGCGGTTGCCGACCCGGTGCTGATCGTGCCCTCGCATGCAACGGCCCGGATCCAGGAAATGCACATCACCCTAGGGCAGATGCTGTGCGCCGCGCTGGAGCGGCGTCTCGGCCTGGTGTGAGCAAGCCGATGGACACGAGCGGCGTGGATGAGCTGATTGCCGATCTCGACGCGCTTGCCCGGGCACGGGTGCTGGTGCTCGGTGACGTCATGCTCGACCGGTTCATTTACGGCACGGTGGAGCGTGTCTCTCCCGAGGCGCCGATCCCGGTTCTGCATGTTACCCGCGAGGTCGCCATGCTCGGCGGTGCCGGCAACGTGCTGCGCAATCTGGCCGCGCTCGGCGTCCGGGGGACTCTTCTCGGCATGGTCGGCGATGACGAGGCCGGGCGCACGGTTGCGGCATTGGCCGCGGCCGAAGTCGATGCCGATTGCCGCCTGGTGGTCCAACCGGGGCGGGCGACGACGATCAAGGACCGCTACATCGCCGCCGGTCAGCATCTGCTGCGCGCCGATCGCGAAATGGCGCAGCCGGTGGCCGACACCGCGGCCGAGGATCTGGTCGCGGCGCTCGGCGCCGCCTTCGACCGGGCCAGCGGTACGCGCGGGGCCGTGGTGCTGTCGGATTACGGCAAGGGCGTCCTGACGCCGCAGGTGATCGCGCGGGTGATTGCGCGCGCGCGTGCCGCCGGGTGGCCGGTGGTGGTCGACCCCAAGGGGCGCGACTACGGCATCTATGCCGGCGCTGACGTGCTCACCCCCAACCGGCGCGAGCTTGCGGAGGCCACCGGCTTGGCCACGTCCGGGGATGATGACGTGGTGGCGGCCTGCCGCGCGGCGCTGGAGGCCGCCGGGGCGCGGGCGATCGTGGCCACGCGCAGCGAACGGGGCCTGAGCCTGGTCCGGCGCGAGGATGCTGCCGCCGACAGCTTTGCCGTCGATCATTTCCCGGCCGAAGCACGCGAGGTGTTCGACGTCTCCGGTGCCGGTGACACGGTGGCGGCGGTGCTGGCGGCGGGACTGGCGGCCGGCCTCGATCTGCCGCGCGCGGCGCGACTGGCCAATGTCGCCGCCGGCATCGTCGTCGGCAAGCTGGGTACCGCGGTGGCCGGGACGGAGGAAATCCGCCACGCGCTCCATACCACGGCCCTTCATCATGCCGGGGCCAAGGTCGCCGACGTGATGGCCATGCGCGAAGCCGCGGCGCGGTGGCGCCGGGCGGGCCTGCGGATCGGTTTCACCAACGGCTGCTTCGATCTGCTGCATCCCGGCCATGTTTCGTTGCTGGCTCAGGCGCGCGGCGCCTGCGACCGGCTGGTGGTCGGGCTCAACAGCGATGCTTCGGTGCGCCGGCTGAAGGGGCCGGGGCGGCCGATCCAGCCCGAGGCGGCGCGGGCCGCCGTGCTCGCCTCGCTGGCCAGTGTCGATCTGGTCGTGATCTTCGCCGAGGAGACGCCGCTGGCGCTGATCGAGGCCCTGCGCCCCGATGTGCTGGTCAAGGGCGCCGACTACCGCCTCGAAGACGTCGTCGGGGCCGATCTGGTCCAGAGCTATGGCGGCCGGGTCGTGCTGGCCGATCTGGTGCCCGGCTACTCGACCACGGCGACGATCCGCAAGCTGTCTGGCTGAGCGGGCGGCGGGCCGCGATGGATCTTCTCGATCATGCGCTCTATGCCGCAGCCTGGGCGAGCTTCGGCATCGTCCATTCGTTGCTGGCGCGGGAGTGGATCAAAGGGCATCTGGGCCGCGTGCTGGGGCCGGCCTACCGCCTCGTCTACAACGCGCTCGCCG
>RFLL01000127.1 GCA_003693905.1 Alphaproteobacteria bacterium | reverse complement strand
GGTCCAGGCCGGCGAGATCGATTTCGATCGCTGTATCGCCACCCCGGACATGATGCCCATCGTCGGCCGGCTGGGGAAAATTCTCGGCCCCCGCGGTCTGATGCCGAATCCGAAGCTGGGCACCGTGACCAACGACGTGGCCGCCGCCGTCAAGGCGGCCAAGGGCGGACAGGTCGAGTTCCGGGTCGAAAAGGCGGGCATCGTCCATGCCGGCGTCGGCAAGGCAAGTTTTCCCGAGGAGGCGCTGGCTGAAAACGTCAAGGCCTTCGTCGGTGCGGTCGCCCGGGCCAAGCCGAGCGGCGCCAAGGGCGCGTATATCAAGCGCGTGTCCCTGTCATCGACAATGGGGCCGGGGGTCGCCGTCGACGTGTCCAGCGTCGCCGCCGGCGCCGGTGCAAGCTAGGGTCCGGCCGGGCAGAGGCGAAGCGCGGACAGCGAAGGAAGAGCGGATCTCGCGAAACGGGAGGACGTACGGTTGAAGGAGTTTCCGGCCCCGCGCGCATGTGCCCTGCGCGCACGTGGCGGTGCTGGAAAATGCGGGCCGGCGGCAGAGGCGGGGGAAGAGTTCCGCTGGAGACCGCCGCCCAACCTGTCCGAGACTGCAGGTGCCCACGATTTCCGGCAGCGGAAAGGCGGGGCTTAAGCCGCAACGGGCCTGCATAGACGGGAAGTGAGGTGCCGGAACCGGGTCGGGCGCACGGCGCGCGGGCCGGAAGGCTTGAACTTCCAGGACAGGCGAGCCGGGCTTTCCGGGCCAGCCTGGAAAGTCCATGGACGAACGGGCCGCGGCGGCGTCGATGCGACAGGCAACGGCGGCGCCCGGTCAAGCGGAGCGGAAGGGACCTGTGGACCGAGCGCGAAAGCAAGAGCTGGTCTCAAGCCTGCATCAGACCTTCAGCACCGCCGCACTGGTCGTTGTGACCCAGCAATCGGGTCTCACGGTGGCCGAGGCGACGGAGCTGCGGCGCAAGATGCGGGCCGCGGGCGCTGGCTACAAAGTCACCAAGAATCGGCTTACGCGGCGTGCCCTCGCGGGCACGAAGTTCGAGGCGTTGGCGCCTCTGTTCACCGGACCGACGGCAATCGCCTTTTCGGAAGATCCGGTAGCAGCGGCCAAGGTTTGCGTCGAGTTCGCCAGCAAGAACCAGAAGTTGACCGTCATCGGTGGGGCACTGGGCGAAAAGCCGCTCGATGTCGCGCAGGTGAACGAACTGGCCAAGCTGCCGTCGCTCGACGAACTGCGGGCCAAGCTGATCGGCGTTCTTCAGGCGCCGGCCACCAAGGTGGCCGGGGTCGTGCAGGCGCCGGCGGCGCAACTGGCCCGCGTGCTCAACGCCTATGCCGCCAAGGACACGGCGGCCTGAGCCGACATGGAACCTGAAAGTTCAAGCCTAGGGGATTGAAAATGGCCGATTTGAACAAACTTGTTGAGGAGTTGTCCAAGCTTACCGTCATCGAGGCGGCGGAGCTTGCCAAGAAGTTGGAAGAGGAATGGGGCGTCTCGGCGGCGGCGCCGGTGGCGGTGGCGGCGGTCGCCGGTGCCGGCGGTGAAGCCCCCGCGGCGGCCGAAGAGAAGGATTCCTTCGACGTCATCCTGACCGCGATCGGCGACAAGAAGATCAACGTCATCAAGGAAGTGCGCGCGATCACCGGGCTTGGCCTCAAGGAGGCCAAGGACCTGGTCGAAGGTGCGCCCAAGCCGGTCAAGGAAGGATGCTCCAAGGACGAGGCCGAGGAGATCAAGAAAAAGCTCGAGGAGGCCGGTGCGACGGTCGAGCTCAAGTAGCTCATGTCGATTGCCTAGATCGACACGGCACGGGAAGCCGGCCGGCGCCTGCCACGGGTGGGCGCCGGACCGGTTTCGCACGCGTTGGCGCCCGTTGCGCCCGTGCCGTGCGGCTCTGGCGACATCATCCGTGATACCCCTGTTGCCGGCTTCGCACGCCGGCGGCATTGCCCCCGGGGCCGGCAACGGGAACAGGCCCGGGCTCGAAAACGCCCCGCAAACCAGTCTGAGGACTGACCCGGGGATCACTCCGGCGCAGGGGCGTCGGAGGCGCGCGCCGAACCCGGGCGCGCAGGAAACAGGATGGCCGGGCGTCGTGCGGAAAGATCCGCGGGCGCGTGCCGGCTGCCACGCTCGATAGACGAGGACGCAAACACATGGCAAGGTCGTTTACCGGACGCAAGCGGATCCGCAAGAACTTCGGACGCATTCCCGAAGTCGCCCGCATGCCGAATCTGATCGAGGTCCAGAAGACCTCGTACGATCAGTTCCTGCAAATGGACGTTCCGGCGGACCAGCGCACGGCCACCGGTCTGCAGGAGGTGTTCAACTCGGTATTCCCGATCCGGGATTTCGCCGAGCGGGCGGAATTGCAATTCCTGCGCTACGACCTTGAGGAACCGAAGTACGACGTCGAGGAGTGCCAGCAGCGCGGCATGACCTACGCCGCGCCGCTCAAGGTGACTCTGCGACTGGTGGTGTGGGATGTCGACGAAGATACCGGTTCGCGTTCGATCCGCGACATCAAGGAGCAGGACGTCTACATGGGCGACATGCCGCTGATGACGGCCAACGGCACTTTCGTCATCAACGGCACCGAACGGGTCATCGTC
>RFLL01000126.1 GCA_003693905.1 Alphaproteobacteria bacterium | reverse complement strand
GGCGGCCGGGGCGGGCGCAGCGGCTGGCCCGGTTTCTCGATCATCTGCTTGTGTTGCTGCCGTTCGAGCCGCCACATTTCGAGCGCCACGGCCTGACGACGACCTGGGTCGGACATCCCGCCGTGGAAGCGGCTGGGCGCGGCGGTTCCCGCGCCGTCGCTCGGCGTGCGCTCGACCTGCCGGCGTCGGCGCCGGTCCTGTGCGTCCTTCCCGGCAGCCGTCGCGGCGAGGTTCGGCGCCTGCTGCCGATCTTCGCTGCGACCGTGGGCCTTCTGGCCGAACGGTGCTCCGACCTGCGGGTCGTCATCCCCACGGTGGCCACGGTGGCGGAGACGGTCTCGCGCGCGGTGGCTACGTGGCCGGTGCCGGTGCGGGTGCTGTCGGCACCGGAAGACAAGTACCGTGCCTTCGCGGCGGCCGATGCGGCCCTGGCGGCCTCGGGAACGGTCGCGGTCGAACTGGCGGTGGCCGGAGTGCCGGCGGTCATCGCCTATCGCATGGCACCGCCGACGGCAGCGGTGGCACGGCGGCTCGTCAAGGTGCGCCACGTCAGCATCCCCAATCTGCTTCTGGAGCGCACCGTGCAACCGGAATTTCTCCAGGAGGCCTGCACGGCGCCGAACCTGGCTGCGACACTGGTGCCGCTCATGGCCGAAACGCCGGCCCGCAGCGAGCACGTTGCGGCCCTGCGCGAAGCGGTGGCACGTCTTGCCCCCGACAAGGTGCCGCCGAGCACGCGTGCAGCCCGCGCGGTACTGGAAACGATCGCTGCTGGCGTGTCGCGCCAGGGCCGCTAAGATGGAGACAAGCGGCACCAACAAGGAGGAAAACCCATGCCCGACAGTCCTGCCGCAACCGGCAAGTATCGCCTGCTGCACACCATGATCCGGGTTCTCGACCTGGACAAGTCGATTGATTTCTATACCCGCCTTCTCGGCATGAAGCTGATGCGCCGGAGCGATTATCCCTCGGGCGAATTCACGCTGGCCTTCGTCGGTTACGGCGACGAAGACACCAGCGCGGTCATCGAGCTGACCCACAACTGGGGCCGCACGGAACCCTACGATCTGGGCGACGGCTTCGGCCATCTGGCGATCGGGGTGCCGGACATCTACGCAACCTGCGAGGCTCTGGCCAGGGAAGGGGTCAAGATTCCGCGCCCGCCCGGCCCCATGAAGCACGGCGGCAGCGTCATCGCCTTCATCGAAGATCCCGACGGCTACAAGATCGAGCTGATCGAACGCAAGTGACCGGCCACCGGCGGCGACGGGTTGAGAAAAAAACTGGCGAAAAAGAAGGAAAGGCGCCGGAGCGAACCCGGCGCCTTCCGGCATTTACGGACAGGTCGCCCGCGCGTGACTATTTGCGCTGGTCGATCGGAATGTACGGCCGCTTGGGGTAACCGATATAGAGCTGACGCGGGCGGCTGATACGGTGGTTCGGGTCCTCGATCATCTCCTTCCACTGGGCAATCCAGCCGACCGTGCGGGCCAGTGCAAACAGCACCGTGAACATCGAGGTCGGGAACCCGAGCGCCTGAAGGATGATGCCGGAATAGAAGTCGACGTTGGGAAACAGCTTCTTCTCGTTGAAGTATTCGTCCTCGAGCGCGATGCGTTCCAGCTCCATCGCCAAGTCGAGCAACGGTTCGTCGCGCATGCCGAGCTCGTCGAGAACCTCGTGACAGCTTTTGCGCAGGACCGCCGCGCGCGGATCGTAGTTCTTGTAGACCCGGTGCCCGAATCCCATGAGCCGGAAGGGGTCGTCCTTGTCCTTGGCGCGCTTGATGAATTCAGGAATGCGCTCCTTGGTGCCGATTTCCTGAAGCATCTTGAGAACCGCCTCGTTGGCGCCGCCATGGGCCGGCCCCCACAGCGAGGCGATGCCGGCGGCAACGCAGGCGAACGGGTTGGCACCGCTCGACCCGGCAATGCGCACCGTCGAGGTCGAGGCATTCTGTTCGTGATCGGCGTGGAGAATGAAGATCCGGTCCATGGCCCGGGCCACCGCAGGGCGAACCTTGTATTCCTCGCACGGCACCGCGAAGGTCATGTGGAGGAAATTTTCGGCATAACTGAGGTCGTTGCGCGGATACACGAACGGCTGGCCAAGCGAATACTTGTAGGCCATCGCCGCGATCGTCGGCATCTTGGCGATCAGGCGGTGGGAAGCGACCATGCGCTGATACGGATCGCTGATGTCGGTCGAGTCGTGATAGAACGCCGACATCGCACCGACCACCCCGACCATGATGGCCATGGGGTGGGAATCGCGCCGGAAGCCGCGATAGAAATTCATCATCTGCTCGTGCAGCATGGTGTGATAGGTGATCGAGCGTTCGAACTCGTCGCGCTGCTGTCTGTTGGGCAGCTCACCATGAAGCAGCAGATAGCACACTTCCATGTAGGTGCTGTGTTCGGCCAGGTCCTCGATGGCATAGCCGCGGTGCATCAGGATGCCCTTCTCGCCATCAATGTAGGTGATGGCGGAATCGCAACTGGCCGTCGAAGTGAAGCCCGGGTCGTACGTGAAGAACCCGGTATCGGCATACAGTCTGCGCACGTCGATGGCCCGCGGGCCGAGTGTTCCTTCGAGGATTGGCAGTTCCCAGGTTCGTCCTGTGGTGTTGTCGGTGAGGGTAACCGTCTTTTTGCTATCCGGGGACGTCCGGGAATCTGTGGTCCGCGCCATGGTGCCTGACCTCATGATTAGGGGAATCGGGTGATTTTCTGCGCCGCAGCATAGTGGTTTAGGGCGCAGCGATCAATCTGCCCCCAAAGCCGCGGTTTTCCGCTCTCCGGGGTGTTCGCATGCGCTCGAAAGAGCTCTCGAAAGGACAGGAGAAGGGGGAGCGGCAGCGGTCGGGCGCCCTTGGGGACGCCCATGAGGGGGGCATGATGGAGGTTCGACAAACCCCGGCCGTTCCTGCTAAAAGCCAGCCCGTTCCACCGCCGTTCGTCGATCGGAATCAATCCTCGGAGTTCATCCGCGTGGCTGCAGAGCTGGCCGTCATCACGCCGGCGCTCAACGAGCGCGACAACCTGGTGCCGCTTTATCAGGCGATCCGGGCGGTGCTGGACGGGATCGACTGGGAGCTGATCATCGTCGACGATGACAGCCCCGATGGGACTGCCGAAGCCGCCGCCGATCTGGCGCGACGCGACCCGCGGGTCCGGGTCCTGCGCCGCATCGGTCGCCGCGGGCTGGCCAGTGCCTGCATCGAAGGCGTGCTGTCGACCACGGCCCCCTATTTCGCAATCATCGACGCCGACATGCAGCATGACGAGCGCCTGTTGCCGGAAATGCTGCGCCGCCTCAAGACGGACGGGCTCGACATGGTGGTGGCTTCGCGTGCGGTGCCCGGCGGCTCCGACGAAGGGTTGGACGGCGGCTATCGCAAAGGCGTAAGCGGGCTCGGCCGGCGTCTGGCGCGCATGGTCATGGGAATCGAACTTTCCGACCCGATGAGCGGCTTTTTCATGATGCGTCGCGACGTCTTTGATTCCCTGGTCCGGCGTCTGTCGGGCATCGGCTACAAGATTCTGGTCGATATTCTGGCCTCGGCCGATCGGCCGCTGCGCGTGGTCGAAATTCCATACACTTTCCGCCGCCGGCGCGCCGGGGCCAGCAAGTTCGGCGGGCGGGCAGCCGTGGATTACCTGCTGCTGCTGCTGGACAAGCGCCTGGGCGGGATCGTGCCGCCGCGTTTCGTGCTGTTCTGCCTGGTCGGCGGCAGCGGCGTGGTGGTGCACATGGCGGTGCTGTTCGCCGCCTTTCGCGGCTTCGACGTGCGCTTCGAGGTGGCACAGGCCATCGCCACGGTGGTCGCCATGACCAGCAATTTCTGGCTCAACAACATCCTGACCTACAGCGACCGCCGCCTGCGCGGCAGCGCCATGTTGCGGGGATTGATCAGCTTCTATCTCGTGTGCAGCGTCGGTGCGGTCACCAACGTCGGTGTCGCCACCCTGCTGTTCCAGGAATTCGGATCGTGGATTCTGGCCGGGCTTGCCGGCACCGTGGTCGGGGCGGTGTGGAACTTCGCCCTGTCGGCGTTTGCAACCTGGCGCCGGCCGGGTCCGTCCGCATGAGCGAGTCGACACGCACCGCCCGTCCGCTCGATGGGCTGGCCGCGATGCTGCTTCGCCGCCCGGGGTTGTTCACGGCAGCGGCGATCCTGCTGCATGGCGCGTTGTGGTGGCTGGTGCAGATCGCCTTTTCGCCCAATCTGCCCCTCGACATGATCGAGCAACTGGCCTGGGGGCGGGAGTGGCAGCTTGTCTATTACAAGCATCCGCCGCTTTCGGCCTGGACTCTGGAAGCGCTGGTGCGTCTGTTCGGCAACCGCCAGGAGATTCTGTTTCTGAGCGGGCCGGCCTTCGTGGCGCTGACCATGTGGGCGGTGTGGCGGTTGGGGCGGCGGGTGGCGGATCCCCGGGCCGCGGCGCTGGCCGCCCTGGCGCTGACCGGCACGATCTACTACGGCTTCACCAGCCCGGAGTTCAATCACAACGTCGCGCAGTATCCGTTCTTCGCCCTGCTGCCACTGGCGTTGCACCGGGCCATGCAGGGCGACCGGATCGCCGACTGGGCGCTGGTCGGCCTGTGGACGGCACTTGGTCTTTATGCCAAGTACAGCGCCGCGCTGCCGGTGGTCGCGGCAGGGCTGTTCCTGATCGCCCATCCGCGCGGGCGCGCCGCCCTGCGCCGCCCGGGGCCTTACGTGGCGGCCGCGATCGCCCTTCTGGTGCTGGTACCCCATCTTTACGCCCTGTGGCAGATCGACTTTCTGCCTTTCCGCTTCCCCGTCGAGCGCGCTGGTGCGGCGCGTGAAGGGCTCGATCATCTGACCAATCCGGCCCGCTTTCTTCTGGCCCAGCTTCTAGCCGTTCTTGGGACCCTGGTTCTGGTCGGACTTACCATGGGGCGGGGGAATGCGCCGATGGCGAGCGAAGGGACACCGCCCGAATCCATCGCCGAGAAACGCTTCAACCGCGCCTTCGTTCTGGCCCTCGGGCTGGGGCCGTTTGCGCTCGCCCTCGCGATCGACGCCGTCACCGGCCTGCGATTTCGCAGCATGTGGGGGGCGGCGTTCTTCCCTTTGCTCGCACTGGCCGTATTCGTCGTTCGGCCGCCGGTGCCGACGCCGGCGCGCGGACGCCGGTTCATCGCCATGTGGTTGCTTCTGCTGGGGGCAGGACTGGCGGCTTTTGCCGGCAAGGCAGTGCTCGACCCGTGGCTGAAGGGCACCGGTAGCCGCATTCATTTTCCCGGACCGGCGGTGGCCGCGGCGATGGCCGAATCCTGGCGCACGCTGGCGCCCGATCGGCCGCTCAGGATCGTCGCCGGCAGCGAATGGGTGGCCGGCAACATCGCCTTCTATGGCCCGGCGCAAGGCCCGCAGCGGCCGTCGGTCTTCATCGATGCTTCGCGCGTGAAAAGCCCATGGATC
>RFLL01000125.1 GCA_003693905.1 Alphaproteobacteria bacterium | reverse complement strand
TCGACCAGAGGAACGAAACGGGCCGGCCCCAGCGCCTCCTCCCGCACGCCGTCCTGCATGCGCACTAGACGCACCAGATCCTGCCCCCTGCCCGGGCGCCCGATGGGCACAACCATGATGCCGCCGGGGCCGAGTTGATCGACCAGCGCCCCGGGCACGGTGGCCGCGGCAGCCGTCACGATGATGCGCAGAAACGGCGCCTGCTCGGGCCAGCCGCGGCTGCCGTCGCCGACCCGGGTCGTGATGTTGTGCAGGCGCAGCGCGTGGAAGCGCATCTCGGCTTCGCGTTGCAGCTCGCGGACCCGCTCTATGGTGTAGAGACGCCGGCACAGACGCGACAACACCGCGGCTTGATAGCCCGACCCGGTCCCGATTTCGAGAACCTTCTGCCGGCGGTCGACGCACAGGGCCTGCGTCATCCGGGCCACGATCCCGGGCTGACTCAGCGTCTGGCCGAAGCCGATCGGCAGAGCCCGGTTTTCGTAGGCCTGGTCCTGGAAGCTTTCGGGCACGAACAGCTCGCGCGGGATCCGTTCGATTGCCGAAAGCACGTTGGCATCGGTGATACCGCCGCGGCGCAGCTCCATGAGCAGACGGATCTTGCGCGCCGCCACGGCGGTCATGAGAACACCTCGCGCAGCCGGCGCAGCGTCGACTTGTGAGTGAGATCGAGATGCAGCGGCGTCACTGCGATCGCCCCCTCCATGACGGCACCGAGATCGGTATCGGGGTCGGAGCTGGTATCGCTCAGAAAGTCCCCGATCCACAGATACGGCCGACCGGTCGGATCGACGCCTTCGGTGAGCGTGATTCCTTCATCGCGCCGCCCCTGGCGGCAGGCCCGCACTCCGGTCACCTCCTTCGGCGGTAGCGGCGGGAAATTGACGTTGACGAGAAGATCGCGCGGCCACTGAATTTCCATCAGAGCGGCAATGATACGTGGTGCGAACGTCTCGGCGGTGTGCCAGGTGATGGCGCCGTCGCTGTTGCGCATCTGGCTTAACGCAACCGCGCGCACGCCCAGCATGGCCGCTTCCATGGCCGCGGCGACGGTGCCGGAATAGCTCACGTCCTCGCCCAGATTGGCGCCGTGATTGATACCGGAAAGGACGAGATCCGGCGGCCGGTCGGCCATGATGTGATGATGAGCGACAAGGACGCAGTCGGTCGGCGTACCGTCGACGGTGAACCGGCGACGGGTCAGACGGCGCAGCCGCAGCGGCCGGCGCAAGGTCAGGGAATGGCTGGTCGCGCTCTGCTCCGCCTCGGGCGCCACCACCCACACGTCGCGCGACAGCCGCCGGGCAATCCGCTCCAGCGTTTTCAGCCCCGGCGCATGGATGCCATCGTCGTTGGTAACCAGAACCCGGGCGGTCTCCAGGTCGAGCGAGGCTTCAGCCATCGCGCCGGATCTCGGTCATCCCACCGGTATAGGCGTGCAGAACCTCCGGCACCTCGATCGTGCCGTCGGCGCGCTGATAGGTTTCCATGATCGCGATCAGACACCGCCCCACGGCCACGCCGGAGCCGTTCAGCGTATGGACGAAGCGCGTGCCCTTGCCGGTGCTCGGGCGAAAGCGCGCCTTCATGCGCCGGGCCTGGAAGTCGCCGCAGTTGGAGCAACTGGAAATCTCGCGGTAGGTCCCCTGGCCCGGCAGCCACACTTCGATATCGTACGTCTTGCGCGCGGCAAAGCCCATGTCGCCGGTCGATAGCACCACCACCCGGTAGGCCAGGCCGAGCCGCTTCAGAACCTCCTCGGCACACGCGGTCATGCGTTCCAGCTCGTCGTCCGAATGGTCGGGATGGACGATCGAGACCAGTTCGACCTTGTCGAACTGGTGCTGACGCAACATGCCGCGCGTATCCTTGCCCGCCGCCCCGGCCTCGGAGCGGAAGCACGGGGTCAGCGCCGTGACCCGCAGCGGGAATGTCGATTCATCCAGAATGTCGCCGGCGACCAGATTGGTCAGCGGCACTTCCGCGGTCGGAATGAGCCAAAAATCGTCACTGGTGCGGAACAGATCGGCACCGAATTTCGGCAACTGCCCGGTTCCGAACAGCACGTGGTCGCGGACCAGATAGGGGGGCGCGACTTCACCGTAGCCGTGTTCGCGGGTGTGCAGGTCGATCATGAACTGGCCCAGCGCCCTGTGCAGGCGCGCGATGGCATCGCGCATGACGACGAAACGCGCGCCCGAGAGCTTGGCCGCGGTCTCGAAATCAAGCATGCCCAGCGCTTCGCCCAGCTCGTAGTGCTGCCTGGCCGGAAAGTCGAACGCCGCCGGGGTGCCGTGGCTGCGCACGACGACATTGGCGGTTTCATCCGGCCCATCGGGAACGTCGGGTGCGGGCATGTTGGGCAGACCGGCGAGCATGCCTTCCAGCTCACCGGCCAGCGCCCGTTCCTCTTTTTCCAGCGCCGCCAACCGGTCCTTGAGGCGCGCGACCTCGGCCATCTGCTCGCGGGCGTCCTCGCCGCGGCGTTTGGCCTCGCCGATCGCCCGGCTGGCCTCGTTGCGCCTGCTTTGCAGCTCCTGCATTTCGGTCAGGACGCGGCGATGGCGCGTATCGAGGTCGAGTATCCGAGCCGACAGGGGCGCCAGGCCGCGGCGGCGCAGGCCTGCGTCAAGCTCTTCCGGGCACTCGCGAATCCATTTCAGGTCCAGCATGGCATTGCACAGGGTTGAAT
>RFLL01000124.1 GCA_003693905.1 Alphaproteobacteria bacterium | reverse complement strand
GCACAGGATGCAGCGACAGTTTGTCTTCGGCCTTGCCGTTGCGGCAGCCATCGCAGCGACGCCGGCGGGCCTCATGCCCGTGGGCGACGTCCTCGCTCACGACCAGGCATCTCCCGGCGCCGGCAAAGGGGAGGACGGCCATCACGACGATGGCGATGCCCGCAGCCGCCTTGCCCGCGGCGCCAGGATGCTGCGTGCGCGCGACCTTTACGAGGCGCAGTGCGCGTCCTGTCACGGCACCGACGGAACGGGGACGACTACCACGGTCGATTTCACCACGCCGGAAGCGGTTGCGCGCCTGACACGGGACGCAATGGTGGCTTCCGTGATCGCCGGGCACGACCCGGACGTGGCCGGGGCCTGGTCCGGCGTGCTGGGCGAAGCCGCCATTGCCGACGTCGTCGATTATGTTCGCGAGGCGCTCATGCTTCCCGCCCCGGTGGCCGATGCGAGCATCGGGCGACGAATCTATGCCCGCACATGCAGCGTCTGCCACGGCGAACGCGGCAACGCCGCCTCGTGGGCGAAGAACAGCCTCGATCCGCCGCCGTTCGATTTCACCTCGGACAAGGCCCGGCAACTGTCGCGCCAGGACATGATCCGCTACGTCACCTACGGCCGTGACGGCACCGCCATGATGCCGTTCGCCACCCAGCTCACGCGGAGCGAAATCGCCGCCGTGGTGGATTACATTCGCCGCGCCTTCATCAGTGCTGACGCCCCGACGGCTGAAACGGCTGCTGCAGATGCCCGCTCGCAGAGCGCCGAAGAGCACGCCGCGCATGGCCACCGGAACCATGGCGGCGGCGATATCGACGCACCGTTCCCCGCCGGCATCGTCGGTGACTTTGCCGCTGGCAAGAAATTCTATGAAAAAAACTGCGCGGAATGCCACGGTCCCAATGGAACGGGTGACGGGCGGCGTGCCTATTTCATGCGCAAGAAGCCGGAGAATTTTACCTCTGCCGAGGCGCGGGCCGAACTGAACCGGCCGCATCTTCTGGAAGCGATCGCAAAGGGCGTGCGTGGCACCGAGATGCCGGCGTGGTCGAAAGTGATCACCATCCAGCAGATAGCCGACGTGGCGGAGTACGTTTTTCAGCGTTTCATTCATCCCGATGCCGGTGCGATGCGCACCGGAGAGGGAGAGGATACCGGTGCGCGCGCAGGGACCTCGCCCGCACCGGCACCTGCGGATGAAAGTGCCGTAAAAAAAAACTGAGCTGTGATGTTGCCGCACCGGCGGCGGATGCGGACCGCGATCTTCTGATGCGCGGACGCGCGGTCTATGGCGCGCGGTGCTACTTCTGCCACGGCTACTCGGGCGATGCTCGCACCGTTGCGGCAAAGTACCTTGCGCCACCGCCGCGCGATTTCACGCGCACCGAAAACCTGTCGCCGTCGCGGATCGAACGCGCCGTTCGCGAAGGGCGCGCGGGCACCGCGATGAAGCCGTTCAAGGATCTTCTCGACGATGCGGACATTCGCGCGGTGGCGGCCTTCGTCCATGAATCTTTCGTTCGCTGTGCGAGGCGGAACACCCGTTATCATACGGCGCAAAACGGATGGCCGGATCATGAGCGTCGCTACGGCGCCGCATTTCCCTTTGTCACGGGCGCACTTGCGGTCGATGCATCGCCGGCGTTGCTGACGCCGGATGAGCGGGCCGGACGCGCTCTTTTCCTCGCCACTTGCAGCGTGTGTCATGAAGGGAGCCGGGTCCAGGAGCTTCCCATGGCGCTGGATACCGGAACCGCGCGCACGGCTCGCCCTCCCGGCGTCGTCGATCAGGCCCGCAACGAGGACGAGGGCGAGAGACTCGCCGGGCATGATGAAGATCACGATGAAGAAGAAGCGGAAGAATACGAGCGCGAATACGGCACCGGTGAACCTTCCGAGCACGACATTGCGCCGGTTCTGCACGATGCGACACCGCAGGAAAAGCGCGGCGGCGAAATTTATGCCCGGGCTTGCGCGTTGTGCCATGCCGCCGATGGCAGCGGGCGCAACTGGATTGGATCGTTTCTGCGCCCCCACCCGCCGGATCTTCGCACCCCCGAGGTGGCCGCGCGCCTGGATGAGGCGCGTCTGCGCACGGTCATTCGCCAGGGGCTGCGCGAGACCTCGATGCCGGCATTTTCCAGCGTTCTGACCCCGGCGGAGATCGAAGCCGTTGCCGCCTACGTGCGCCGTGCTTTCTTCGCTCCAGCTCGGTAGCGCAGCCCGTTTCGCGAAGTGCTCTTGCCGGGCGTGGTCCCGGCCGCCATATCGGTATTATGGTTCGCGCCGTGGCCAGATCGTTTCTCGTGTTTCTTGCCGTGATGCTCGGCGGATGTGCCGGTCCCGGTTTCGTTGCCGAGGTCACGCAGTTTCACACCTTGCCTGAGCGCATTGAAGGCACGCGTTTCGTTCTGGTTCCGGCCGACGAGGCCAAGGGCGATACGCTGGAATTCGCCACCTACGCCAGCCGTGTCGTCGATGCGCTTGAGGCGCGCGGCTTTCGTCAGGTCGCCCGGGTCGAAGACAGCGATGTCGTGGTCCGACTGGACTATGCGATCGGTCCCGGAACGGCTGAAAGCATCGCCCGGCCGGTCTACGGCTACGATCCTTCGCGCGTCACCCATGTCAGCGGCGTGACCCGTTCAGGGGAACGCTTTTCCGCCCGTATTTACGAAAGTGGCGGCCATGTTCCCCTGGGTTACGTCAACGAAACCCGGATCGTCTATCGGCGAACCTTGATCCTGGACATGTTCGAGGCCGCGCAATGGCGGCGCGGACGAACGAAGAAGGTGTTCGAAGGGCGCGTCATCAGCATCGGCCCCGAAGCGGAGCCGGCGCGCGTGATTCCATTGATGATTCACGCCCTGTTCGTGGACTTTCCCGGGCCGAACGGCGTGACAAGAACGATCATCCTCGATTCCTTGCCGCCCGAATGAAACATGCCCTGCCGCCTCTTGGACAGGGCGGCAGGGCATGCGGAAGCGCTGGGCTCGGCCGGCGGATTCACGCCGCGGCGCGGATCGCGACTTCCTTCACCTCGTCGTCGACGTAGGCCTCGAACTGCTTGAAGTTGGCCTCGAAGCGGGCTGACAGCTCGCGCGCGGTCTGATCATAGGCGTCCTTGTCGGCCCAGGTGTTGCGCGGGTTGAGAACCTCGGCCGGCACGTCGGGGCAGGCGGTCGGCATGGCCAGCCCGAAGATCGGGTGGTTCTCGGTCGGGACTTCGGCCAGGCGTCCGTCGAGTGCGGCGCGCACCAGAGCACGGGTGTGCTGAATCGCCATCCGCGTGCCGACGCCGTAGGAACCGCCGCTCCAACCCGTGTTGACCAGCCAGCAGTGGGCGCCGGTGTGGCGGATCTTGTCGCCGAGAAGTCTGGCATAGACCGACGGATGACGGGGCATGAACGGAGCCCCGAAGCAGGTCGAAAAGGTCGCTTTCGGTTCGTTGCCGAGCCCCTTCTCGGTACCGGCGACGCGCGCGGTATACCCGGACAGGAAATGGTACATCGCCTGCGCCGGGCTCAGCCGGCTGATCGGTGGCAGCACGCCGAAGGCGTCGGCGGTCAGCATGATGATGTTCTTGGGGTGGCCGCCGCGGCCGCTGTCGCTGACGTTGGGAATGAAATTCAGCGGATAGCTGGCGCGGGTGTTCTCGGTATAGCGGTTGTCGTCGAGGTTGAGCGCCCCGGTCAGCTCGTCCATGACGACGTTTTCCAGAATCGTGCCGAAGCGTTCGGTGGTGGCATAGATTTCCGGCTCGGCTTCGCGCGACAGACGGATGACCTTGGCGTAGCAGCCGCCTTCGAAATTGAAAACGCCGGTGTCGGACCAGCCGTGCTCGTCGTCGCCGATCAGCCGCCGGGCGCTGTCGGCCGAAAGCGTGGTCTTGCCGGTGCCCGACAGGCCGAAGAAGATCGCCACGTCACCGGCCGGGCCGATGTTGGCCGAGCAGTGCATGGGCAGGACGCCGCGCGGTGGCAGTAGAAAGTTCAGCACCGAAAAGATCGACTTCTTGATTTCGCCGGCGTAGCTGGTGCCGCCGATCAGCACCATTCGCCGGGCGAAGTGCACGACGATGAAGGTCTGGGAATTGGTTCCGTCGCTGTGCGGGTCGGCATGCAGGTCGGGGGCATGCAGGACCGTGAACCGGGGCACGAAATCGTGCAGCAGATCGTGGCCGGGCTGAATGAACATGTTGGCCGTGAACAGGGCGTGCCACGGACTTTCGCTGATCACCCGCACCGGCAGACGATAGTCCGGATCGGCACCGGCAAAGACGTCCTGAACGTACACATCGCGCCCTTGGAAGTACGCGACCATTTTGGCGTACAGGCGCTCAAAGCGATCCTCGGTCGTGGCCACGTTGACATCGCCCCACCAGATGTCGTTCGCGGTGCTCGGCTCCTTGACGATGAATTTGTCGTTCGGCGAGCGCCCGGTGTGCTGCCCGGTGTAGACGACGAGCGGCCCGCCGCGGGCGAGATGGCCGAGGTTTCGGCGCAAGGTATGTTCGTACAGCGCAGGCGCGCTCAGGTTCCAGTATGCGGTGGCGATGTTGGTGAGCCCCTGGTGCTCCAGCCCGTGGCGGCTGAAAACCGGTCCGATGCTGTTCACGTCCTTGTCTCCCTGTCTTCCGGGCCCTCCGGGGCGCGGGCATGAGCCCACAGCCATCGGCCCGGCGCCGTGCCCGCACAGGCCGGCGATGGCGCCGGCCGGCGGCGGCAGGTGCCGCCCGGGCACGCGCGTTGGCGCAAACGATCGCGGGCGCTTGTGGCCCGTCTTGCTTCCATCCTTGGCACAGTGGCATATCCGGCCGGGCAAAGCCAGAGCGCGAGCGCGGATGACGCCGCCGGAAAACAAGGTCCCTGTGCGGCGACGGCAGGAACGGCAGGAAAAGCGGCCCGGCGCCCGCCCTACCGGGTGTATGCGTACACTCCGCGCTCGTTCCGCGTACGGCGGGGCAGCGCCCTTTGCTCGGGCGCTTGCCCCGGTCCGCTTAGCTGCCCCCGGGCTCTCTTCCAGTGCCGCAATCGGACCACAATCATGGGGCAGGATCAGGGCACGCGGGCGGGACCGTTATCGTTGCCGTCTCGGTTCGGTTCGCTCGAACAGTCTTCGCGGCTGTCGCGCGCGTAGGAACGGATCGGGAACGGGAGGCGTGGTCCTGTCCCGTCCCTGATGTTTCAGGCCCTCCGCAGCGTGGCAGTTGTGTGGACTGTCCGGCGCACTACTTATAAAACCAGGGAATTTCTTCCGGAAGGAGGGCGACGATGCAGAATACCATCGCCCTGGTCGACGACGATCACAACATCCTGACGTCGGTGTCGATGGCGCTGGAGGCCGAAGGCTTCAAGGTGCGCGTCTATAACGACGGCAGCGAGGCCCTGCGCGGGTTGACCACGAACCCGGTGGATCTGGCGATCCTCGATATCAAGATGCCGCGGATGGACGGCATGGAGCTGCTCGGCCGTCTGCGCCAGACCTCGAACGTGCCGGTCATCTTCCTGACCTCGAAGGACGAGGAGGTGGACGAGCTGCTGGGCCTGCGCATGGGCGCCGACGACTACATCACCAAGCCGTTTTCCCAGCGCCTGCTGATCGAACGCATCCGCGCCCTGTTGCGCCGCGAACGCAGCGCCAAGGAGGAAGCCGCCCCCGACGGCGGCGAGAAACCCGTGGTGCGCGGCGATCTGATGCTGGACAGTGCGCGCCACCTGTGCACGTGGAAAGGCCGGCCGGTCAACCTGACGGTGACCGAGTTCCTGATCCTCAAGGCGCTGGCCCAGCGCCCCGGGCACGTGAAAAGCCGGGACCAGTTGATGGATGCGGCCTATGGCGAATCCATTTACGTCGACGACCGCACCATCGACAGTCACATCAAGCGGCTGCGCAAGAAGTTCAAGGCCGTCGACGAGTCCTTCAACCAGATCGAAACCCTGTACGGTGTCGGATACCGTTACAAGGACGCATGACCGGCCCGCCTCGGGCCGCCGCCTTCCGGCCGCGGATCGGCCGGCGGCAGGGCGAGGGCGATCGCGCGAGGCGCCTGCGGCCGGCGGTTCCACCGGCGCCGCCGTTGCCCCGGAAGCGGCGTCTCCGGTCGCCGTGAGGCAGACGCCGGCCCGTGCGGCGCACATCCGGCGCCGTCGCGGCTGGCCGTCGCCGCTGACGCGGCGCATCCTGCTGCTCAACGTTCTGGTCCTGGTGATCCCGATTCTGGGCCTGTTGCACCTCGACCAGTACCGCCAGTCCCTGATTGAATCGGAGCTCGATTCCCTGCGTGTCCAAGCCCGCAGCTTCGCCCTGTCGCTCGGCACCACTGCGGTGGTCGCTACCCCGGATGGCGAGGAACGCCTGGTGCCGGAAATGGCGCGTCATCTGATGCGTGTGCTGCTGGCCGATACCGGGGTGCGGGCGCGGATTTTCAATCGCAAGGGCACGCTGGTCGCCGACAGTTACGTCCTCACCGGCTCCGGCGGGCCGGTTCAGGTGGTCGAACTGCCGCCACCCGACGAAGGAACCTGGTTCCGGCGCCTAGAACGGCTTTACGAACGGGCGATCGAATGGCTGCCGTCGACGGCGGATCTGCCGGAATACCACGAGGCGCGCTACCAGCGGGCCTCCGATTACCCGGAAGTGGTCCGTGCCTTGAACGGTGAGGCGGGCGGGGCGGTGCGCGTGGCGCGCGGCGGCCGCCTGATCCTCACCTATGCGGTGCCGGTGCAGCGCTATCGCCAGGTGCTCGGCGCCCTGATGGTGTCCAAGGACGGGGCCGACATCAACGCCGCGGTGCGGGCGCGCCGGCTCGACATTCTGCTGGTGTTCGCCGCCGCGTTGGCGGTCACGGTCCTGCTGTCGTTCTATCTCGCCAGCACGATCGCACGGCCGATCCGGCAACTGGCCGAAGCGGCCAAGCGTGTCCGCCACGGCCAGGGCCGCCAGCAGCAGATCCCCGATTTCACCGGCCGCGGCGACGAGATCGGCGAGCTGTCGGCGGCTTTGCGCGACATGACCGAGGCGTTGTGGCGGCGTCTCGATGCAATCGAAGGCTTTGCCGCCGATGTCGCGCACGAAATCAAGAATCCGCTGACCTCCCTGCGCAGCGCCGTCGAAACCGTGGCCCGGATCAAGGATCCGGAGCAGCAGAAGAGGTTGATGACGATCATCCTTGAAGACGTGCAGCGCCTCGACCGCCTGATCAGCGACATCTCCGATGCCTCGCGACTGGATGCGGAGCTGTCGCGCAGCCGCACCGAGCAGGTTGACCTTGCCCACCTGCTGCGCGGCGTGGTCGAAGCCCACAATGCCACCGCGCGCGAAGGCCAGCCGCGATTTCGGCTCGAACTACCCCCCCACGACCCGCTGTTCGTGCCGGGGATCGAGGATCGCCTGGGGCAGGTGGTACGCAATCTGATCAACAACGCGATCTCGTTCAGCCCGCCCGGCGGTACGATCACGTTGACGGCCCGGCGGCGCGGCGACACGATCGAGCTCACGATCGCCGACGAAGGGCCGGGCATTCCGGACAACAAGCTGGAAGCGATCTTCGACCGGTTTTATAGCGAGCGTCCACAGGGCGAGAAATTCGGCACCCATTCCGGCCTGGGGCTGAGCATTTCCAAGCAGATCGTCGAAGCCCACGGCGGTACCATCCACGCCGAGAATATCCGCGATGCCGACGGGCACGTGCGTGGTGCGCGTTTTGTCGTTTGTCTGCCGGCGGAGTAAGCTGGCGCCATGGCCCAGTCCCGAACCCGATCCGAGCGCCCTCCCGACGATACCGAAGTCCCCGTGACCGAAGTCCCCGTGCAACCCGAGGCAGTCCATGCCACCTGCGTCACCGTTTACGGGCCGCGGGGACCGTGTGGGGTGCTGCTGCGCGGGGCCCCGGGGGTGGGAAAATCGGACCTAGCGCTGCGTCTGATCGACCTCGGGGCGCGTCTGGTCGCCGATGACATGTGTCTGTTGCACCGCGCGCCCGTACGGAGCGCGCAGCGCCGGGATGCAAGGGGACAGGGCGCAAAGGGCCGGGACGCGGTCGTGTTCGCCCGCGCACCGGCACCGATCGCCGGCCGGATCGAGGTCCGCGGCCTTGGCATCATCGATGTTCCCACGGTATCCGAGGCGCCGGTCACCCTGATCGTCGACCTCGTCCCCGGGGCCGCGCCGCAGCGGGTCGTCGAACCGGAAACGCAGATGCTTCTCGGCGTTCGCGTGCCGCATCTCACCCTTGATCCGCAGACCCCGTCGGCCGCCGCCAAGATCCGCGCCGCCGTGCGCGTTCGCCACGAAGCCGCGCAGACCGGTGACGACGACCCGCTCGCGTTGTCGACCTTCCCCGCCGGCACCCGGCCCGGCACCGACGAGGAACGGCCCGCACGTCCGCGCGACGGCGTGCCGCGGGGCACGCCGCGGCGCGTGGTTTTGGTGACCGGCCTGTCGGGAGCGGGGCATTCGACCGCGCTCAAGATCCTGGAAGACATGGGCTACGAGGCGATCGACAACCTGCCGCTCAACCATCTCGATGCGGTGCTCTCGGACGCCGAAGATGACCGCCCGATCGCCGTCGGCATCGACATCCGCACCCGCCGTTTTACCGCCGCTACCGTGATGGGCGAGCTTGACCGGCTGGCGGCGCGATCGTGCCTGTCGGTGACGCTGGTGTTCGTCGCCATCCTGCTGGTACTGCTGCTGGCCCTGCTGATCGTCGTGCCGCAGCTGGAGTCGCAGATCAGCACCCTGAT
>RFLL01000123.1 GCA_003693905.1 Alphaproteobacteria bacterium | reverse complement strand
GTCGAATCCATCAGCGCCGATACCATTCGCGACGAAGAGGGCAACAACTTCTATCGCGTCTATCTGCGCACCAAGGAGAACGCCATCGTGCACCGGGGAAAGAAACTGCCGATCATTCCCGGCATGACCGCCACCGTGGAGATCCTGACCGGCAAGAAAGCGGTGTTCGATTACATCATGAAGCCGATTCTCAAGGCCCGCGACCGGGCCCTGCGGGAACGGTGAAGCCAGAGGCGCCGGCAAACGTTCGAGGTCCTGTCCTGGCGCTGCCCGGCCCTTTCCTGCCTCACATTAGTCATTGATTTGACACACATTCTAGCGGTCGTTAACAGCGTTTGGCAGGCTTTCCTTAAGGCAACCGCGCGATTCTTGAGGGGCCCGGATCGGTCCGGGATTCGGCCCTTCATGATCGAGCGGAGGCCCCGACGTGTTCCTGCGTCGTCCGGCGCCCCTGTGCGTCGCCTTCCTGACACTTGCCATTCTGGCGGAAGGGCTGCGTCCGGCCGGCGCCCAGAGTCTCGGCGACGTGATCCGCTCGTCGATGTCCGCCGGTGTTCCGGGCACCGCCGTTGCGCCGTCTTCGCCGCCGCGATTCGCCAATGCCGATGCCAACGCCGGTGCCGCTGGCGGCGTACCCGGCCTGTTCGGGTCGCGCGAATTCCGCTCCGATTCGCTCAAGGGTCTGCCGCAGTGGACCCGGGTTCTTCAGGTCATGGCCCGCGAACAGCCGGCCTTCGATGCCTGCGTGCAGAATGCGGCGCGGTGCGTGACACCCACCTTGCGCAACTGGCGCCGGATCATGACACAAGCCACCGGTCTTGATCGAAAGGCGCAGATAAAAGCCGTAAACGACTTTTTTAACCGTTGGCCGTACAAAGAAGATACGGCCCTTTACGGGCGCAGTGAATATTGGGCCACCCCCAGCGAGTTCATGGCCCGATCCGGCGACTGCGAGGATTACGCCATCGCCAAATATTTCGCCTTGCGCCAGTTGGGCTTCTCGCAGGATGAAATGCGCATCGTCATTCTGATGGATCAGATTCGAGGCATAGGACACGCCGTTCTGGCGATCTACGACGAAGGCGAAACCGTGATCCTGGACAGCCTGTCGAACCTGATCGTCTCCGACCAGCGCTACAAGCACTATCTGCCGCAGTATTCGATGAACGAAACCACGCGCTGGGCTCACGTCGGCGGATTCGACTGGCGTACGAAAATGCCCTATCAAGGCTTGGCGGCCAGGAGCAATTGATGACCTCGTCGGTGGCTGACGACGACGCGACCACGCAAATCGCGACTCGCCTGATCGAGGCCGTGCCCGCGGACGAACACATCGACGATCCCGCGGCCGCGCCCAAGCGCCGGCCAGATCGACGCTGGGCGTGGCTGGCGCTGGTCGTCGTTGCACTGGCGGTGGCCGTCCCGGCCGTTGCCATCGTCCACAAACGCGCCGAGGTGATGGCCGAGCTGGCGCGGCGGCTGGACGTCCTTGCCACCGGGCGTGCCGAGGTCCTGACGGCGTGGCTGGAGGGTTTGACGCGGCCGGTCGATCGCGTGGTCGGCAGCGAGATGTTCCGTCTGTTCGCAACTGAGATCGACCTCGCCCGTGGCGACATCGCCGACCTTGCCGCCGGCGCCGAGCGCCCGTCCACG
Organism: Alphaproteobacteria bacterium; assembly: GCA_003693905.1. Classification (GTDB taxonomy): domain Bacteria; phylum Pseudomonadota; class Alphaproteobacteria; order Kiloniellales; family J153; genus J153. Next base: position 6,793 of record RFLL01000123.1, on the reverse strand, counting down.
GCTCCGGACCGGCGCACCGACAAGACGCTGGACGTGCCGTTGAGCGCGCAGATCCCCTTCATGGCCCAGGTACTGACCGACTTCGCCAAGGCGGAAGGGTTCCTTGCCGGCTATCTCATCAATCGCGACGGCGTCGCCTATGTCGCCACCGGCGGGGCGCCGGAGCTGACGCCCGCCCAGCGGGCCATCGCGGCCCGCGTTCTGGATCACGGCACGCTGGAATACGGCCCCTTGCGGGGCGGCGAGACGGGGCTCGTTCTCGACATCTTCGCCCCCGTGTTTCCGGCCCAGCGCGGAACCGAGGCCGACACGCCGGTCGGCGTGGCGCTGCTGTCGGTTCCGGTCTCCGAGCGCTTGGCGGAGATCCTGCGCCCACCGCCGCTGTCGCAGCCGGGCGAGCGCCTGCGCCTGTTGCAGCGGGTCGACGACGAAGTGCAACAGGTGGCCCCGGGCCTGGCGCCGCCGCTGCGCCCGGTTGCCGGCATCACGCTTCCCGCGGAAGGCAGCCGCCTGCCGTTTGCCGCCCGAAGCGGCATCGGCGACGGCGTTACCGTCTATTCCGCCGGGGCCGCGGTCGGGGCCGCGAACCGGGGCGCGAACTGGTGGATGGTGCAGGAAATAGAGGCCACGGCCGCCCGACGCCCGATCGTGACGTTCGCAATCGCCGCCGGCAGCATCGCGGTGCTCGTCGTGCTGGCGGTGGCGGCGGCATTCGGCGCTTTCTGGTGGCGGCTGGCCAATGATCACAACGCCGCCATGGCGGCCCAGTATCGCACCCTGGCGGCGCGAATCGAGGCGCAGAAGCGCCTCCTCGACAGCATCAACGCCACCATCACCGATCATATCGGCCTGAAGGACCTGAGCGGCACCTACCGCTACGTCAATCCGGCCTTCGCCCGCGCCGTGGGACGCCCGGTCGACCAGATCGTCGGCCTTGATGATGCAGCGATTTTCGGGCGCGGCACGGCCGACCGCCTCAAACACGCCGAACGCCGGGCCCTGGCCGCCGACGCCGCGGTCACGACGCACGAACGCATCTATCTCGACGGCCGCCTGCATCATCTTCAGATCACCCGGATCCCGTTCCGCAACGATACCGAATCGATCGCCGGGATCGTCTCGGTGACACGCGACATCACCGACCTGATCGAAGAGCAGGAACGGCGTGAGCGCGCCCAGCGACAGATGGTCGCCGCCCTGGTCCGCGCCGTCGAACTGCGCGATCCTTATCTGGCCGGCCATTCCCGCCGGGTTGCCGGCTTCGCCGCGGCGGTGGCCGAACGTCTGGGCGCCGGCGCCGAGGATGTCGCCACCGTCGAGATCGCGGCCAACCTGTCCCAGATCGGCAAGCTCGGCGTGCCGCGCGAGATTCTGGCCAAACCGGAGCGCCTGACCGGGACCGAGATCAAGACCATGCAGCGCCACATCGAACACGCCATTGCCATCGTACGCGAGATCGACTTCGATCTGCCGGTGCTGGCAACCATCGAGGCCATGCATGAGCGCCTTGACGGCAGCGGCTATCCGCGCGGCCTGCGCGGGTCGGCGATTCCGCTCGGGGCACGCATCCTCGGAGTCTGCGACTGGTTCTGCGCCCGGGTCGAACCGCGTTCATATCGTCAGGGTATCGCACCGGAGGAGGCGCTGCGGATTCTCGAAGACAATGTCGATCGCTATGACCCACAGGTGGTCGCGGCCCTGCGCGCCGTCGTCGGATCGGTCACCGGAGAGAAACTGATGGCCGACCTGGGCGTGGCCTGAGGTTTCGCCCGCCTCGATTCGCCCGGAGATATGCGCTATCAGGGCTTCATGCCCCGTCCACTCCGTGCGCCCCTTCCCGGACCGCGATTTCCGGTTCCGGCACTTCTCACCGTGCTGATGCTGGTCCTCCTCCCGGCAACGCCTGCACGCCCCGGGACCCCCGGCGATCGTGGCGACGCGCCGGTCGTCCCCGACCTCACAGAGATGACCGGACGCATCGAGGTCGATGCGATGGAATACCCGTGGAGCGCAATCGGTCGCGTCAACGTCGGCGGGCGCGGCCACTGTACCGGGTTCCTGATCGGCCCGCGCAGCGTGCTTACGGCGGCCCACTGTCTCTACGACCGCCGCGCCGGGCGCTGGCGCGGGGCGATCGAACTGCATTTCGTGGCCGGCTATCAACGCGACCGGGCGATCCTCCACGCCCCGGTGGCCGACTATGTCCGTTCGTCCCGCTTCGACCCGCGGGCGGCGCCTTCGCGTGCAGATGCGACCGCCGACTGGGCCGTGCTGACCCTGACACGACCGCTCGGCCGCGATGCGGGCTGGCTCGGCCTGCGCCGCCTCGACGCGGCCCTGCTGAGCGAGATACGCACCGGGCGCGCCAGCCTGCTGCAGGCCGGCTACCGTCGAGGCTGGACGCACATCATGTCTCTCGGGATCGGCTGCACTGTGATCGGCCGTTTCGCGAAGGGCCGCGGTATCGTTCATGACTGCGACGTCGCCAAGGGCGATTCGGGCTCGCCGCTGCTGGTCCTCTCGCGCGAGGGAGCACTGGGCGTCATCGGCATGCACGTGATCGACGTCCGGCACGGCAGCCGCAACGCGGCCGGGGCTCTTCTGCTGGCCACGCTCGGGCCCGGGAGCGCCGACGCCGAAGCCGCGCCGATCCTGCGCCGGGCCGGGGCCGTCTGGGACGACGGCCGGCCCCCGGCAGACGGCAGCCCCGCCCGACGTCGCCCGGCACACACCGTGATGCAACTGCTGGCCCGCCTCGGGCGCCTGCCGGCCCCGGCGGGAACAGCGAACCAGACCGAGGCCATCGCCGCCTTCGAAGCCAAGGTCGGCCTGCCGGTCACCGGACGCCCGTCGATGGCCCTGCTCGGCCGTCTGATCGCGGCTCTGCCTGCGCTCCCTCCCGTATCCAGATAGGACGGACGTTACAGCCCGGGCCAGGGTCGCGGCAGAGCGCGCAGGCGCGCCGCCGTGGCGCGGCGCCAAGCTATGTCCCGCAACGCCTCGGACAACGAATGACTGCCTTCGCGGGACAACGCCGGAGACCAGACCCGGGGCACGGCCGCTTCCTGGGAGCCGGGAATGACATGACGCGCAGATCGCTCACCACCGGCAGACACGTTCGGTACCGGCGGCGCGGGCGTCCCGGCAGCCTCGATGATGGCCGCATCGGAATGGGGCCAGCGCAGGATGAAGCGGTCGATCCATGACGATGCGGCCGACTTGACCGGTTCGGTGGCCGCGGGCGCCGTGGATGACGGATCGGCGCGCACATCACGTGCCGCGACCGGCGCAATCGACACGCCTGCCACAACCAGTACGATCCACATGGCAGCGCGTCCAACCGCGCACCGCCGGACGTGCGCCGAATATCGGTCTCTTCCGCTTCGATTCATCCCATCCGACCGGTAAGCAATCCGGTAGCAAGACCAGACTACGATGCACCGCTACTTGTAAAGAAAATCCGTGGAACCGGAGCCCAAGACACGAAAATGACACACCGTCGCACGAAGACCGCGGGCCGAGGGAGCGGATCTCCATCCGGACATGACGTCGGGGCCCGGCACGAAAAAACGGGGGACGCTACCTGCGCCCCCCGCCGAACCGAGATATCCGGTTCGAATGCGAATGTCTAGACGATCGGCGCCGGCGTCAGATCGTCGTCGGTGATGTCGGCCGGGGAAACGCCGATGAGGACCGCCAGCACTTCGCCGCTGGTCGTGCTGATCACCGCGTTGCCGGAGCCGTCGTCACCGATCGTGATGTCGGCCGAGGTCAGGCCGCCTCCCAATCCGATCAGATCGACGCCATCGTCGAAATCGTGGATGACGTCGGCTTCGGCGATCGTGCTACCGCCGTCGCCCGGCTCGTAGACATAGATGTCGGCCCCGGCCCCGCCCCACAGCTCGTCGGCGCCGGTGCCGCCGATGATCGTGTCGTCGCCACCTTGGCCGAAGATGATGTCGTCGCCGCCACCACCGTCGATCAGATCGGCCTCGCCGCGATCGCCCGCGGTCAGTTCCGCGAAGTTCAGCGGATCGCTGAGGTAGTTGATGGTATCGGTGCGATCCCAGTCGGGTGATACCGCGCTGTCGCCGCTTTCCAGCGCCTCGAACACGTCCCAGCCCGAACCGTCGAGCATGTTGAGCCCCTGATCCTCGGCCAACTGGTCGGTGTTGGGCACATCACCGTAGATGATGTCATCACCGTCGCTGCCGACGATCACGTCTTCGCCGACCGAGGCCAGCTCGAACGTCGCATCCAGCGTTGCGGAGATGTCGTTGGGATCGTCGATGAGTTCGGCACCGTCGTATCCCGGCCCGCCGTCGCTGACCGGCACGTCGTCCGGGTTCGGGTTGACCGTGTTGTCGATCGGATCGAGCACCGCCAGCGCATCGACACCGACGTCGATGCCGAAGGCATGGACATCGAGCCGTGCCCCCGGGTCGATCACGCCACCGTCGGTGGTGTAATCGTCGATGAAGTCCTGGAAGTCGGAAATGCCCTGCTCGGTATCGCCACGGTTCGGGATCCCGTCCGACAGGAAGTAGACGGTGTTGACCTCCGCCGGCGGATTGCTGGTGGTGTCGCCGAGGAAATTGCGCGTCAGGTCGAGCGCGGCCTGATAGTTGGTGCCACTGGCCAGCCCGTCACCCGACAGGCCGTCGATGGCCAGCAATGCCGCCGCCAGCGCGCCCGGTGAACCGAGGTTGTTGATCGTCTCCACTTCCTCGGCCGTGCGCCGGAAACGGATGATGTGCAGTTTCACATCGGCTCCGTTCTCGGCCAGCATGCTGAAGCGCAGGGTCAGATTTTCCAACGCACTCTTGGCCAGGCTGAGCTTGCTGGTCGGGTCGTCGGCGCTGCCCATGCTGCCCGAGACGTCGAGCACATAGACGACGTTGATCGAGGCCGCCTGCAGTACGCCGCCCGGATCGCCGACCAGAAGATCGTCCTCCGACAGGCCGTTGACGGGACCGAAGGTGCTGCCCGTCAGCGGATTCGGCACCGTATGCTGGAAGGCCGGTAGATTGGCGGCATCGGCATCATCGTTCTCGTTACTGCCGACCACGAACACTGGCTCATCGTCACTCTTGACGGTGATCGACAGGGTGGCCGCGTCGCCGTCGCCGTCGCCGTCTTCCAAAACATAGGTGAAGTTTTCGACCGGATCGCCGTTGCTGTTGTCGACGTCATTCGGCGGGACGTAGTTGTATTCCCCGACTTCGGGACCGGTGAGAGTGATGAACAACGTGCCGCCCAGTGCCGTTTCCACCAACAGGATGCCGCCGGAGAAGGAATAGAGCGCACCGGGATCGCTCGCCGTGACATCGTCACCGGCCTCGTTCAGGGTGAAGGTGACGCCATCGTGCGTGAGCGAGCGGATCACGCCGACGCCGTCGGCCCCGGCGTCGTCGGCCGCCAGCACGCCTTGCGCATCGGGATCGAGATCCGGATCGACGCCGGTGATCACGTTGCCCCAGGTTCCGATCTCGCTGTTCTCGACCACCATGTCCATGTCGTCGAAGGCGACCGGTCCGTCATCGTCGACGGTGACGGTGACGCGCCGGGTGGCGGTGTCGCCGTCGCCATCACGCACGGCGGCGTCGAAGTCGAGACGCACCCGGTCCAGGAACCCGGTCTCGCCGGCGTCGGGATGGGCGATCGGACCCGACAACGTGAACGTGATCTCGCCCGTCGTCGCATCAAGCGTGGCCCGAAACACCTCGATGTCCGTTCCCTCGACCTTGCCAACCACGCTCAGCGCGTCGAGGTTGCTGACCACGATGGCATCACCCGCAGGCGTCGTCAGCGCCCACGGCACCTCGCCGCCCTCGGTGCCGAGCTCGTCCACCGCAACCGCGCCCACGAAGCCGAGGCTGAGCGGCGTCACCGGATCCGGCCCGTCGGCTCCGAAAGCGTAGGTCACCGAGGCAAACGCCCCGTCGACGATGTCCGATTCCTGCACGAACATGTCGGTGCCGCCCTCGCCGCCGTCGATCGTCGGCGTGTCGTCGTCGATCGAAACCGACAGCGTGCCCGTCGCACTGTCGCCGTCGGCGTCGGTGAGCGTGAACGGAATGTCGAGAACGACGTTGTCCTCGGTTCCGCTGGTCGGATGGTCGACGACATCGTGCAGGGTGAAGGTATAGGCGCCGCTGGTCGCATCGGTGATCGTCAGCTCGAAGATCACCCGGTCGACGCCGATGCCCCCTTCACCGACCTCGCCGCCGCTGTCGTCGCCCGGCACCAACCCGGTCAGGGTCATCGTCGCACCGTCCCAGGAATAGATCACCTGCTCGCCGCGCGAGGTCAGAATCTGCTCGCCGTCGTCGCCGGTGCGCATCACCACCGTGCCGTCAAGAGCGGCGAAGTCGAGCGCGCCGCCCGGCCCGTCAGCCCCGAACGTGAAGTTGAGACTACCGCTCGTCGTCGCCTCGTTGCCGTCGCCGTCAACGTCCGGCACCGCGTCGTCACCAACGCCCCCGGCCAGGCCGCCGGACAGGCCGTCCTCGTCGACCAGTGCCGTCGGCGCCTCGAAAATCCGCGGTCCGTCATCGTCGACATCGACGAACACCGTCTGCGTAACGGGATCACCATCGTCGTCGACGGCCGTGACCTGGAACTCGAAGCGGATGTTGTCGAGGTCCATGACCTCGCCCGCATCGGGATGGTCGAGCGGCTGGAACAGGTGGAACTCGAGCTGCGCCGTCGCCTGACCGTTTTCGTCCACCGCGGAGACGCCGAGGATGGCATCGAAGACGTCGATCCGGTCGCCAAGGTCGTAGGTGAAGCC
>RFLL01000122.1 GCA_003693905.1 Alphaproteobacteria bacterium | reverse complement strand
GGCCCGCGGGATCGGCGTTCGAGCTCCCCTTGCCGCCGGCCTCTATCTTGCTGCTTACCGCGCCGTGCGCGGGCGCGATACCTCGCGGCTGGCCACGCGCTCGGGCTCCCAGTAGAAGATGTGGCGCCCGATCTTCGGCCCCTGGATGAACTGGGTGCGCCACTTCGGACTGACGTAATCGGCGTGATACCACAGCGCGCCGTCGGTCGGATCCTCCGTGCGTCCCCAGTAGACGGCCAGCGCGATCCGGGTGCTGTGCTCCCAGTCGGGGCGGCTGCGCGGGGTATCGCTGCGTCCATCGCACCACCACGTGAACTGGCACCGATAGCGGCGCAATTCGCCGCCCTGGCGCACCACCTCGCAGACGGTATCGGGAAAACGCTCGCTCATGACCCGGTTCATGACCACGTGGCCGACCGCCAGCTTGCCGTCATCGGGCTCGCCGCGGGCCTCGAAATAGATGTTGAGGGCCAGACAGGCGATTTCCTCCATCGGGTCGCCGGGTGTCGGGCGCTGCGGAAGTACGGCGCGAATCCGATCCATCGGCGTCAATCCGGAGAGTTCGCCGAGATCGGTCACCTGGGCCGGCGTCGGCGCGCTCGTTCCCGATTCCGTGCCCGCTCCGGCCATGGCCGCAGCACTGAGATAAAGCGCATAGAGGCCGAGCCCGAACCAGATCACCAGCCGCAGAATCATGTGCCGGGTCAGGCCCGCGCCGCGGCGGGGCCGGTGCCCCCGGCCTTCAAGATGCCCCCTGAAACCCCCGCTCGTCCTGATCAGAGTTTCAGTCATAACCCCTCCCCGTGTCCGAGGAAGCCGCAGGGTTGGCTTCGTCGTGCGATCTTGGGATCGCATCCGGCCGACGGCTGCTTGCCGTTCCCTGGTTCCCGCGACTTCGCGACAACAGATGGGAATTATCGAATGTTTTAAGAGAATGTCAAAGAATATAGCTGACAATTTTAAACAAAGGTTTCGAAAAATTAACCATATATCCTGTCATTTACCATTCAAACCGGCATGTATCCTTGAGTTTGGAGCAGCGCAGCTCTTGGAGCAGGGAAAATTTTTACATAATATTGTTTCTCTGCTTGATATTCCCGCGCAACACTTGAACGGACGGCTGTCCGCTCCGCTCCGCCCTTTCGGGGACGGGGCGCTTCTGCGTCCGTCTCTTTCCTTCGGCCTCTGGCACGATGGCGACGAAGGGGGCATATATGGGGCATGGCAGTCCCGGCTCTCGATCCCGTCGTACGTCCGTTCACCAAGGCGGAAAGCCGCCCGCTGCGCATCGTCTCCGACTACCGGCCGGCGGGCGATCAGCCGCAGGCGATCGACGAACTGGTCGCCGGGCTGAGTCGCGGCGAACGCGATCAGGTGCTGCTCGGCGTCACCGGCTCGGGCAAGACCTTCACCATGGCCCAGGTCATCGAACGCCTGCAGCGCCCGGCCCTGATCCTGGCTCCCAACAAGACCCTGGCGGCGCAGCTTTACGCCGAGATGAAAGGGTTCTTCCCCGACAACGCGGTCGAGTATTTCGTCTCCTACTACGACTATTACCAGCCCGAGGCCTACGTGCCGCGCACCGACACCTACGTCGAGAAGGAAAGCTCGATCAACGAGCAGATCGACCGCATGCGCCATGCGGCGACACGGGCGCTGTTCGAGCGCGAAGACGTCATCATCGTCGCCTCGGTATCGTGCATCTACGGCATCGGCTCGCCGGAAACCTATGCCAGCATGACCGTCAAGCTGGAGGTCGGGGCCGTCTTCGCGCGTCAGGATCTGCTCAAGGCGCTGGTCGAGCTTCAGTACAAGCGCAATGACGCCAATTTCCACCGCGGCACCTTTCGAGTGCGCGGCGACACGATCGAGATCTTTCCCGCCCACCTGGAAGACCGGGCCTGGCGCATCTCGCTGTTCGGCGACGAGATCGAGGCCATCCACGAGTTCGACCCGCTGACCGGCGACAGGACGGCTACCCTGGAGGCGGTCAAGGTCTACGGCAACAGCCACTACATCACCCCGCGCCCGACCCTGCAGCAGGCGGTCAAGATGATCCGCGAGGAGCTGCGCCAGCGTCTCGACGAATTCGTCAAGGCCGGCAAGCTGCTGGAGGCGGAGCGATTGCAGCAGCGCACCACCTTCGACATCGAGATGATCGAGGCGACGGGAAGCTGCGCCGGCATCGAGAACTATTCCCGCTATCTGACCGGGCGCAAACCGGGCGAACCGCCGCCGACCCTGTTCGAATACCTGAGCGACGATTTCATTCTCTTCGTCGACGAGTCGCACGTGACGATCCCGCAGCTTCACGGCATGTACCGGGGCGACTTCCAGCGCAAATCGACGCTGGCCGAATACGGCTTCCGCCTGCCGAGCTGCGTCGACAACCGGCCGCTCAAGTTCGAGGAATGGGACGCCATGCGGCCGCAGACGATCTGCGTGTCGGCGACCCCGGGGCCGTGGGAGATGAAGCAGACCGGCGGCGTTTTCGTCGAACAGGTGATCCGTCCGACCGGGTTGATCGACCCGGTGTGCATCGTGCGCCCGACCGAGCATCAGGTCGACGACCTGATCGCCGAATGCCGGGCGGTGAGCGAGGCCGGCTACCGTGTTCTGGTCACCACGCTGACCAAACGCATGGCCGAGGACCTGACCGAGTATCTGAACGAAGCCGGCCTCAAGGTGCGGTATCTGCACTCCGACATCGACACTCTGGAGCGCATCGAGATCATCCGCGATCTGCGCCTGGGCGTGTTCGACGTGCTGGTCGGGATCAACCTGCTGCGCGAGGGGCTGGACATCCCCGAATGCGCGCTGGTTGCCATCCTCGACGCCGACAAGGAAGGGTTCCTGCGCTCGACGACGTCGCTGATCCAGACCATCGGGCGCGCGGCGCGCAACGTCGAGGGGCGGGTCCTGCTCTATGCCGACACCATGACCGATTCGCTCAAGGCGGCGATCGAGGAGACCAACCGCCGCCGCGAGAAGCAGCAGGCCTACAACGCCGCCCACGGCATCACGCCGGAGACGATCAAGAAGCAGATCGCCGACATCCTGCAAAGCGTCTACGAGCGCGACCACGTGACCGTGGATACCGGCGAGGCGGCCACGGTGCATCTGGTCGGCCATAATCTGCGTGCCCACATCGCCGAGCTGGAAAAGCGCATGCACGCCGCCGCCGCCGAGCTGGAATTCGAAGAAGCGGCGCGCCTGCGCGATGAAATCCGCCGCCTCGAAGGTCGGGAACTGGAACTGCCCGGCGCAGCCGGCGGCACCTTCGCCGAGCGCATGCGCCACGCCGATGCCCGCGCCAGAAGCCGCACCGGCAAGAGCAAGAGCAAGGGCAAGGGCAACAAGGGCGGGGGCCGCCGGCGGGTACGCCGCGGCCCGTGACGGCGGCCGCGCGAATCGCCGACAGGACGGGGAGAAGGGGGAGCGATCTCATGGGCACGATGCAGCATTTCGCCCTGATGGCCCGCTATAACGCCTGGGCCAATGCGCGTCTGCACGGCTGCGTCGCCGACCTGCCGGAGGCCGATTACCGGCGCGACGTCGGGCTGTTCTTCGGCTCGGTCCATGCCACCCTCAATCACATCCTGCTGGTCGACCGCCTGTGGAGCAGGCGGATCCGGGGGGTCGATCCCGGCATCCATACCCTCGATCAGATCCTCTGCGACGATTTCGCGAGCCTGCGCGCGGCACAGCGGGCCGAGGACGAAAACCTGATCGCCCTCGTCAACGGCCTCGATGAGGCGCGTCTCGCCACCACGGTGCGTCACCGGCGCCTGGTCGGCGGGCACGAGGCCGAGGCCCGGATCGGGCACATGCTGACCACCCTGTTCAATCATCAGACCCACCACCGCGGACAGGTTCATGCGGCCCTGACGCAGGCGGGCCTAAGCCCGCCCGGCCTCGATGTCATCTTCTTCATCGACGAAACCGGAGCCGGTGCCGCAAAGTCATGATCGACGCAATCCCATGAGGAGGTAAGGCTGCCGTGCTGTTGAGACAGATCTGGACCGCCAACGCCTATCGCAATTTCAACTATCTGATCGCCTGCCCCGAGACCGGCGAGGCCCTGGCCGTAGACCCGCTCGACCATCGCAAATGCCTGGCAGCGGCGAAGGAGGAAGGCTGGGATATCACCCAGATCGTCAACACCCACGAGCACGGCGACCACATCGGCGGC
>RFLL01000121.1 GCA_003693905.1 Alphaproteobacteria bacterium | reverse complement strand
GTTCTGAAGAGATGGCGATTCTTCCGGGGATGCGTTGCGATGACGACTGCAGCGCCCCCTTTCCCACACGACTTAATTTTCCATAATATACATTATGCGCGTTTTTTTCGCTTCGGCCCTGCGTTGGCTCGTGCGCGCCGTCTTTAGCATAAAATCAAACAGCCGCAATGACTTGGGGGGCGCCGGCTTAATCTGGGGGCCATGTATTAATCTGGGGCCATGTATAAGACGTAAGATCTGCGCGGCCTGCACCCGGCTTGACACCCAATCCTTGCGTCATGGCGACCCTGTAATGGCGCATCGACAAAGATTGCCTTGATCCCCGAGAGGGCCTGCGATTTTCCGTGTTTCGCACACGGGGCATGCGCACCAACGGGGGGCACCACCTTCCCCCGTGCCGCTCTTCGGAATTTCGGCAACCGTTTTGGTGTTTCGCCTGCGTGTGGATCGGGATCAGGTGTGAACGCCGAGTTCTTCCAACCGCTTGGCCGCCCATTCGTGGCCGCGGGCGGCCGAGCGCCGGAACCACCGGATCGCCTCGTCGAGGTCCTTTTCGGCCCCCCAGCCGTTCTCGTACATCTGCCCGAGATTGTATTCGGCGTAGCTGTCGTATTTTTCGGCCGCCTTTAGAAACCAGTGCAACGCGCGGCCGTAATCGCGCGGCACGCCCCACCCCTGGCGGTACATGTAGCCAAGGTCGTTCATGGCGTTGACATAGCCCTGCCCGGCGGCGCGGCGGTACCATTTGACGGCTTCCGCATGGTCGGGGGTGACACCTTCGCCTTTCTCATACATCCAGCCGACCCGGTTCTGGGCCGCGGCGTGTCCCATCTCGGCCGCCTTGAGATAGGCGCGCAGGGCCAAGGCGAGATTCTTGCGCACACCCTGTCCGTGATAGTAGCGGTCGCCCTTGCGAAACAGGTCTTCCGCGCTGGCGCCACCGCCACCGGCAATCCATGACAGAAACGGGTTGGCACGCCGGCGTCGCGGGAGCGGTGCCGGGTCCGCCGAAGCCTCCTCCTCTTCGGTGCCGGGTGCATCGTCGTCGGACGCTTCACGCGCCGTACAGGCGGCATCCTCTTCAGCAGAGGCTCCACGAGGCGACGTCCCGGCATCCGCACTCGCTTCGGCGCGGGCATCGGCTTCGCGGAGCAGCTTCGACCACTCGCCGAAATCGGTCGCGGCCGGAGCCGAGGTGCCCGCCCCCTGATCGCCGTCATCCTGGTCGGATTGGCTCGGGGAGGATGAAGAAGTGGCGGCGTCCCCCGACCCGCCCGCGCCGCGCATCCGCGGATGCAGATCGACGACCGACGGCGTCTGTGATGACGATGACGGCGCTTCGCCCATATTTGCACCGTCCCCGGTATCCGTGGCATCTGCGTCGACCTGCCCCGTGTCCTCGCCCGTGCCGGTCGATTCATGCGGGGCCGGATCCGGCGGCGACGCATGAGCACCGGCGCCTTGCGTCGCGCCGGGAGCATCATGATCGTCCCCGTCCCCGCCACTCTTTCCACCCTCAGGCGTCGTTTCGCGCAGGCGAGCCTCGACCCGATCCGAATACAGGCTGACGATCGGACGTTTCGCGGCTGCCCCGCGGCGATCTTCATCGCCGGCCTCGATGCCGGCGGCGACGATCGAGACGCGCATGCGTCCTTCCATGGTTTCGTCGAAGGTCGAGCCGAAGATGATGTTGGCTTCGGAATCGACCTCTTCCCGGATGCGGTTGGCAGCCTGATCGACTTCGAACAGCGTCAGGTCCATGCCACCGGTGATGTTGATGAGCACCCCGCGCGCACCCTTCATCGACACCTCGTCGAGCAGCGGGTTGGCGATGGCGGCCTCGGCGGCGGCCAGCGCCCGGTTTTCGCCGGATGCCTCCCCCGCCCCCATGATCGCCTTGCCCATCTCCGCCATGACCGAACGCACATCGGCAAAATCGAGGTTGATCAACCCCGGTGTGACCATCAGGTCGGTCACCCCGCGCACGCCGGAATAGAGAACCTGATCGGCCAGGCGGAAAGCCTCGGCGAAAGTCGTCTTCTCGTTGGCGACCCGGAACAGGTTCTGGTTCGGGATGACGATCAGGGTATCCACGTGCTGGGCCAGCTCGTCGATCCCGGCTTCGGCCAGATTCATCCGCCGCACACCTTCGAAGTGGAACGGCTTGCTGACCACGCCGATGGTAAGAACACCGGCCTCGCGCGCGGCTCGGGCGATGACCGGCGCCGCGCCGGTACCGGTGCCGCCGCCCATGCCGGCGGTTAGAAAGAGCATGTTGGCGCCGGTGACATGTTCCAGAATCGCGTTCAGCGACTCCTCGGCCGCGGCCCGGCCGATGTCCGGGCGCGACCCGGCCCCCAGTCCCTGCGTGACACCGATGCCCATTTGGACCCGCGTCTGGCACAGCGACTGGCTCAGCGCCTGGGCGTCGGTGTTGGCAACGATGAATTCGACCCCAGGCAGATCTTCCCGGATCATGTTGTTGACCGCATTTCCGCCGGCACCGCCGACCCCGATCACGACGATGCGCGGCCCGGCCGCTGGGGCCGGCACAACGGTCGGGCGCGGCGGCCCTTCGGCCGGCGCGCTGCCGGCGTGCATGTGAGGCCCCGGGTTATGGGAGCCCGGATCGTGCGAGGATGTGTGCGGCTCGGTCTTGTCGCTCATGAAAGATCTGCCGGGCGGTTTCGCCCCCGGTTGCAGTCGGCATCCCGTGAGCTGCGCCGAAAGCTGCACAGCCTTCGGGCCACGCAATCAAACGGTTTTGAACTCTGCCCCCGATGCCGGGGCCTTGCGCCGGTGCGAAACGTGCTCACCAGAAACCCGGAATCCGTTCATCAGCAGCCATCAAGCGGCCAAAGCGTAGTGGGGATGATTGCCGTATGCAACCGATTCCCTTAAACATGCCCGGACCCGCCCCCGGGGCCGTGCAGTGACGGCGTTTCGCGTGCTTTGCGGTTGTTTTCATGTCCTTTTTCGTTGTCTGCCGAGGATCCGTCCCATGAACCGTTCTTCAGATCCGCCCGACGGCTCGCCGATGGATCGCCTGCGGGCCGTCATGGCCCGTTTGCGCGACCCCGACACCGGCTGCCCGTGGGACGAGGCCCAGACCTTTCGCACCATCGCGCCCTACACCATCGAGGAAGCCTACGAGGTCGCCGACGCCATCGAGCAGGACGACATGGCGGCACTGAAGGACGAGCTTGGCGACCTTCTGTTTCAGGTCGTCTTTCACGCCCGCATGGCCGAGGAAGCCGGGTTTTTCGACTTCGACGACGTGGCCGCGGGCATCGCCGACAAGATGGTGCGCCGTCACCCCCACGTCTTCGGGGATGCCCGGGTCGCCTCGGCAGCTCAGCAGACCGTCGCCTGGGAGGAACTCAAGGCGGCCGAACGGGCGGCCAAGGCGCGCGGGGCCGGCCGGATGCCCAGTGTTCTCGACGGCGTTGCCGCCGGGCTGCCGGCTCTGACCCGGGCCCGCAAGCTTCAGGCCCGTGCCGCCCGGGTCGGGTTCGACTGGCCTCGCGCGACGCAGATCCTCGACAAGAGCGCAGAAGAAATCGACGAGTTGCGCGCCGAGGTGGCCGCCGGCTCGGGACTCGATCGGGTCGAGGACGAATTGGGCGATCTGCTGTTCGCGATCGTCAATCTGGCCCGTCGCCTCGACATCGACCCCGAAGCTGCGCTGCGGCACAGC
>RFLL01000120.1 GCA_003693905.1 Alphaproteobacteria bacterium | reverse complement strand
GGCTTGTCGGATCGGTGACGGGGTTCTCGTGCGGCTGGCGGACAATCGCGGGCGCGTACGGTGCCCGGCAGGTACCCGTGAGAATGTCCCCCGGCACTTCCCCCATCGCCTCGACGGCCTGCAATGCCTTCGCCGTGCCCTGCACCAGGTCGCGCCGCGTCACACCGAGGAAGCGATAGCCCACGGGACTTTGCAACACCCGTCTTACGACCCGGCCACCCTGGTGCAGCATGCCTTCGGTTTCATCGCGCGCGAGGAGACCGACATGACGTGCGCTCAGGATTTTGCAGACGAGCGCGTCGAACGCTCCGACCACGCGGGCAGCGTGAAAGGCGTAGGGGTTGCTGAAGTTGAGACTCACCCGAACCGGTTTCGTCGATGCGGGCGAGGCGACTTCGAGGGCGCCCAGCTCTTCGAACCGGCCCGCGATCGCTCGCCCCATGCTTGAGAGTTCCTGGTCCGCCCGGTCCAACGCATCGTGGATCTTCAGCATCCACCAATCAGCATACGGATCGTCGACGCGGGCGCCGTGCCACACCGATCGAACGAGATTGGCAAAGCCAATGAGTCCGATGATGGCCGGCTTGTCGGCGCTGTACCCACGACCCTTCACGAGCCGCTGTGCCTGACGGGTCTGCAACGTGAGGACCGCACCACCGCGGAGCACCCCCGCGCGCTCTGCGGGTTGTGCCGCAGGCGCGCCGATTGGCGGCGATGTTGAGTCGGTGGTCGGCGAGTGGGTCACATCAATGCGTCCTCGGTGTCCGGTGAACTGGGTGCGGCCACCATCAACGCATGGATGGGATGTGGCTTGAAGTTGGAACCGCCGCGCGCGATGTCGTGCTTCCGGCAGCGGATTATTACAGTGTAATAAACGCGAGCACCGTCACCGGAGGTCAGCGAGGCTTTCGCTCCGGCATATTCGGCATTCCCAGCAGCTTCCTGATCTCCGCAAGCGGGCTTTCACCGGGCGGTCGTGCCGCGCGCTCTTTGCGTTCTCGCTCACGCTCGGCCGCTTCCTCCCGCATACGCTCCGCCTCACGCCGGCGTCGATCGCGCTCAGCCTGAATCTTGAGGCCCAGGTTCGGCACGAATCCGCCGCGATTCACCTGGACGCAGAGGTGATGCAGGTAGCGCAGTTCGTCGTAGACCGGCTTGGCGCCGTGTTGCTCAGCCAGGAAGCGACCAGCCAGCTCATCCAGCACCGGCTGCCGATGTTCCACGGGGATCGTCCCCAGGTAGCGCGCCGTGAGAGCGCGCTGGTTGTCCTTGAGCCGTGGCGGGACGATCAACGACTCGAGCGATACGGTCTCGCGCGCGGAGTCCTTGGAATCTGTTGGTGTTGTTGTAGTTGTATTTATATATCTACTACTACTACGTCGGACCGATTTCGATTTTTGAGGGTCCGGCTTCACCGCCTTCGAATTTTGGTCCTGGTTGCTACGAACGTTAGCGCCCGAGTTTGCCAAGCTCTCAAGGACGTCGGCGTTGAAGCTGAAGTAGCGGCGGTTGCCCCCGCGCTGAATTGCGTGGATGGCTTCGAGACGGCGCTCCATCGGGTTGACCGGCGCCAGCACGTCCTTCCCTGACTCGATGTCTTCATCCAACGACTTGGAGACAGCCGCCGCCACTCGGCGCACTCTAGCGTGGTGATGATTCGCCGCGTCCTCCAGGAACGCCATGTACCCAGGATCCAGGTGCAGCGCGTCGGCCAGAGGTAGAGGCTCGTCGTGCAGCGCATAGACGTTACCACCGAATCGCCCGTCCGCTTCTCTACTGCGCGCGCACAACGACAACCATCGCGTCGCACGCAGGATCGCGATGGCACGGGAGACAGTGGAGGTTGACGACACGTTCGCCAAGCGGGCGATGTCAGCGTAGCTCGGAAACACGGCTTTGGCGCCGGAGCCTCGGCCACTCTGGCAAATGACCATCCACACCAGCTTGTCGACAGGCTCCAGGATCGGATCCTGCACGACGACCACAGGGAAGGCGTGGTGCCAGTTGCCGAGAAACAGCAGCGCATCCGAGTTGGCGGCGCTGCCGCCGCGGTGTTTGCGGGAAAGGGTCTCGCGGATCAGGGCATCGAGGGCATAGGTCTCCGGGCGGATTTCCGAGTCATCTTGCGCCATGCAATCCTGCGATCACCGTGGTTGGCCGCTAGCGGCACGCTGCTCCGGCGGCGACGAGGCCTGCGACGACGACACCGTGTCCGACGGAACGTACACGTCGCCATACTCCAACCAGCGCTGAACCAAGTTCCAGACAGCGCGCATAGAGGCACCGGACTCCTGCTGCACCGCCAGGTACTCCTTGGGATCGAGTGCTTCTTCGCCGGCCGATTCGAGACGCGCTGAAAGTGCACGCCACAGGCGGTGGCCGGTCTCCTCGTCCGGCTCCGGGGGCCGGCCGACGGCCGGCTCCACTGCGAGCATGCGGCGTAGCCGGGTGTATTCGCGCGATCCGACGCCGAAGAGGCTACGCATCATCTCGAGCGGTGCGTCGGCCTGGATCAGATCTCGTTGCAGCTCCTC